>REEF01000199.1 GCA_007695205.1 Planctomycetaceae bacterium | reverse complement strand
CGTTGCGACGCGGGATCGCCGGGCCGGGGGGGTTGTGGTTTGATGATCAGGTGGGGTCGATGTTTGTGCTGCTTGGGGGAAGATGGTCGAATGCCGGAATTCAAAACAGAAGTGGCTCACGAGTTGGGACGTGATCAGGCGGTAGACCGGTTGAAAGAGTTCGTGGACCAAGTCCAGAACCAGTTCCAGGGGCAATTGGATGCGGCAGACGGAGCTTGGGCTGGACATGTGCTGGACTTTTCACTGGAGGCGTCGGGAGTCAGCATCACCGGTCAGTTGATCGTCGAAGAAACACGGGCTCGAGTGGCCGGAAAACTGCCGTTGATGGCTCTGCCGATGCGTGGCATGATCGAACGGCAGATCGCTCAGCAATTGCAAACGGCGCTGGGCTAGGTTGTGCCCGGGTTTTGAATCCTTCGGCGCTCGGTCTTTACGCGACTGGCCGATTCGTGCTGCCAAGCATTTCGCTCAAACTTGCTGCTACCTGCGCGGGAGTTGCTGGCCCCCCCGCCACAAGCGGACTTCTCGCGATCACGATATCTTCTCGGTTTCTGTCAGACGATCGAGCTGACTGGGCAAAACGTTCGTCTTGCCTGGGACGCTACTTCCCACATCCCGTGGAGGGTAACGGATGAACCCATCTTCTGGGTAGATGCGGGCTCGATCGGTTGAAGCGTGCCCAAGCGCATGCTATGATCGCTTCAGGGAAACACAAAACAGGGTTATACGATGGTGAAGCAACCGGACGACGATTTATTTTCTGGCAGCACGATGACTTTCGGCGAGCACATCGAGGAGCTGAGGGTGTGCTTGGGCCGTGCATTGTTGGGCCTGCTGCTAGGTTTCATGATCGGGCTGGTCGTGGCCAGTTATGTCGTCGCCTGGATTCAGACTCCGCTGACCAGCGCCCTGGAAAACCATTACATCGGCAAGGCCATCGACGATTTGACGAAAGAGTACTCCACCGAAGGTCAGCCCCTGTCGCCTCAGGTTGTCGAATTCATCCGCGAGAAGCGTTTCGTGTTTGAAAGAATCTATGTCGAAGCCGCTGAATTGCGACGGGTGGAAGATCTGCTGCAGGGATACGAAGCTCGCACGGACGAAGCCGACGAGATGGCCGATGAGGCAACGGCGCCCCAGACGCATCCGATCTCCGCAGCGGTCGAGGCGGACGCGGAGAGCACCCCTAGTGCTGCGGACACGGCCCAGCCCGCAAGGAGGGATGCATTATCTGACAGGTCACAGTTGGTGATCCTGGGAGATAAAATTCCGGCGCCTCATCCTGTATTGATCACGGCTCGAGTCTGGCGTCCGATCGATACGCTGGTCAAGGCGTTAAGTGCGCAGGAAGCCTTCATGATTTGGCTGAAAGCTGCCTTTGTGTCGGGGTTGGTGATCGCGAGTCCCTACATTTTTTACCAACTGTGGCTGTTTGTGGCTGCGGGGTTGTATCCTCACGAAAAGCAGTATGTGTACCTGTATTTGCCGATCAGCATTCTGTTGTTTTTGGCGGGCGCTGGGCTGGCCTTTTTCGTGGTTTTCGAGTACGTGCTGGCGTTTTTGTTCGGTTTTAACAAAATGATGAACATCGATCCTGATCCTCGGATCAGCGAGTGGTTGGGGTTCGTACTGTTTTTGCCCCTGGGATTTGGCATCGCGTTTCAGTTACCCCTGGTCATGTTGTTTTTACACCGGATCGGCATGTTCACCATCGAGGCTTATTTGGAGAAGTGGCGTCTTGCGGTGTTGGTAATCTTCGCGATCGCCATGTTGCTGACGCCCGCCGATCCCGTCAGTATGTTGCTGATGGCGATGCCGCTGACGGCGCTGTACTTCCTGGGAATTGCCATGTGTCATTGGATGCCGAGAAATCGCAGTCCATTCGCCGAGGGGTATGATCCGTAGCATGGCAACGATTCAGGGTGCCATTTAGAAGGCGTTTACCGTGTTTCGACGCCGTTCCATCAAGGTTTGCCGCGAAGGCATTTACTACCTTTTGGTATTGATTTTCGTCGTGGGCGGCGCGACGTTACAAGACATCAATTTGTTATTCGTGCTGGCCGGATTGATGATCGGTCCGCTGATTTATAACTGGCGGATGGCTTCTCTTTCCGTGCGTTGGCTCGCCATGCGGCGTGTCCTGCCGGAATACGCGTTTGCGGGTCAACCTTTCCGCGTTGAAATCGAGGGCGAGAATCTGCGATACCGCATGGGCAGTTGGATGCTGGTTATCGAGGATTTCATAGAATCCGATCCTGCGGAGGACAATCCCATCAGCGGTATCCGGATCAAAGCGGGCGCCATCATTGCCTACTTAGGGGCCAAACAGGTCGAGCGTACCTCTTATCAGTTGACACTGCCGCGGCGTGGGCGTTACCGGTTCGGGCCGCTGCTGGTATCGACTCGGTTTCCGCTGGGGTTGGTCAAGGCTACCGCTCGGTTGCCCCAAAGTCGTCGGATGATCGTCGGACCGAAACTAGGCACGCTGACTCCACAATGGTTGCAACTGATGGATTCGAGGCGATTTGGTCGTCAGCAGGCGCAATACCGGCAAGGCCCGATCGACGGAGATTACTATGGTTTGCGGGAATGGCGAGCCGGCGACAGCAAGCGATGGATTCACTGGCGAACGGCTGCCAAGCTGGGACAGTTGGCGGTGCGACAGTTCGAGCAGCAGCAGGATCGCGACCTGGCCTTGATTCTGGACTTGTGGGCGCCCGGTTCGCCTAGCGACGAGCAGCGGGGAAATGTCGAACTGGCGGTCAGCTTGACGGCCACGGTAATCAACCATCTGACTCGCCGAGCTCGGAGCCATCTGACCGTCTGTTTTGCCGCCCGACCGCCGCGGACATGGTCCAGCCGCGCCACGGCTGTCTTTGGACGCCAGATGATGGAACGTTTGGCGATGGCTCGGGCCAGCAGCAACGATTCTTTGTCCGACTTGTTGAACAGCGTAGTGCTGAAGATGCCCTCGGGCGCTCGCGTTCTGGTGATCAGCACCAGGAGCGACGAGCTGAATCGGTTGCAGCAGAGTGGGGAATATTCTGGGAAGATGCGTCACCAGAGTGCTTTATCCCAAGTCAACTGGATCGATGTGGGAGCCCCGCAATTGGACCTGATTTTTCAGTTGCCGTCGCAGGTGGATGCACCATGAAGCTGGAACGACTCGTACAGATCCAGATCGCGATGTTGGCCACGGTCGGCGCCATGATGCTGGGGCTGGGCAGCGGGGACGCAACGTTACCTTTGTTGGTGCTGTTTGCAGCCATCACTTCCTTGATGTTCACAGATGTCTTGAATTGGTTGTGTTTGAACCGTATCGTCGCCAATGTGGCGGCAGTGTTGGCTTTGTTCAGTTGCCTAGGGGATTTCATCCAGCAAGACATCCCGGGCAAATTGCTGGCCGTCGCCAATCTGCTGGTCTACTTGCAAGTGATCTTGTTCTACCAACGCAAGTACGATCGGCTGTATTGGCAATTGATCGTGTTGAGTCTGCTGCAGGTGGTGGTTTCGGCTGCCTTGAACGTTCCGGTCGAGTTCGGGATATTGTTGTTGGTTTACGCGGCCTTGGCGATTTCGACATTGACTTTCTTCTTTTTACACCGGGAAGTGATGCGAGTTACGGGACCGGGGCGCGGCCGGAGGCCGGGCGGGACCGCATCGAGAGTTGCAAGCCATTCGACGCCCGTCTGGCATTGTCTCTTGGAATCGACGCCCCGCGTCACGTCGTCCTTGAGCGGTCGGCGAATCATGGCCCGATTGAAGGAACGCGGCTTGACTTCCCAGATCGTTGCGATGGGGGCTACGACGCTGGTGCTGAGCCTGGTGTTGTTTTATTCGTTTCCCCGCCTGGGTGCTGGAGGCGGCCGGGCGATGATCGCCCGCTCGGTGAGTCTGGTCGGTTTTTCATCGGAACTGAGCCTGGGGCGAATGAACGACGTGTTACAGAGCGACGAGCTGGTCATGCGAATCAGCTTTCGCCAAGCGGAATCAGGCGAGGCGATCCGCGTGATGGGCGACCCATATCTCCGAGGGGCCGTGTTGACCGATTACGTTGTCAATGGGCAGGAGGTCGCGTGGCGACAGCGACGCGACTTTACTCGCGGCTTCATTCGACCATCCATGACAGGTCTGCCACCCGGGTTGCTCAGGCCTCCGCCCGGACGAACCCTGGTCCGGCAGGATGTGATTCTCGAACCCGTACGAGAGCCCGTTCTGTTCGCCGTCTTTCCCGCTTTTCGAACGGACGAAACCTCGGACGATTTGCGTCTTGACCCCGTCACCAAGCGTCTGGAATCCCAGGAGATGTTGCAGGGGAACATCCGACGTGAATACCGGTACCGATTGGCCACGACGGCGATCCGTGGAGGAGCTCAGGTGGCCGTCACCCCGCATGTCTTCCGGCATCAGGATCCGTCGAATGACGAATACTTGAAGATCGAGCTGAGTCAATTACGAGTTTTCGATGCCCGACGTTTTCCACGATTGAAAGCGATCGCCGATCAGATCGCTCAGCAGGCACGAGCCCTGGGCGGATCGCGAGCGGATGTCGCACGCGCGCTTCGCGAGCATTTCTTACGAGCGGGAAACGATTACGCGTACACGCTTCAGTTGAGCCAGATCGAACGCGATCCCAGCCTGGATCCGATCGAGGACTTTGTCGCGAACCATCGCACCGGGCAGTGCGAGTACTACGCCAGCGCCCTGCTAATGATGCTTCGCAGCCAAGGCATTCCAGCTCGGCTGATCGTCGGTTTTCGCAGCGATGAATACAATACGATCGGTGGCTACTACCAAGTCCGCCAGCGGCACGCCCATGCCTGGGTCGAAGCCTATCTGGAACCAGACGAGGTGGTTGCTGAGTTGCCGCCGGACAGCGATCTCGGTCCTTACGGCGGATGGTTGCGGCTGGACGCGACGCCCGGCATCGAACGGGGCTGGGGTTCTACGACGAATCGCACGATGGGCAGTGTGATCGACGAGTTCTTGGATTATGCCCAGGTGCTGTGGAGCGATTATGTGCTGGGCCTGACCGCCAAACGGCAACAGGAAAGCATCTACGCCCCGGTCTCGGAAACGGCCGATCCGGATGCCTTGTCGCAAACTTGGGAGCGGTTGACGGAACAGCTACAGAGATTGGCGGACGTTGCGGTCCGATTCCTGGTCAGTCCCCAGATGAGGCTCATGCTGATCCTCGTGTTGCTGATCAGTTCGATCTGGTTCATGGCCTATTTCCGCCGGCTGAACGTGCCACCTGGAACTCGGCCCGTTTCGCGTTGGAAAATGCTGGTGACCGGTCAGCAACCGCGACAAGACCTCGAACTGCCCGCCACCCATCCTGTGCTGTTCTACCGCCGTTTCGAACGCTTGCTGGCCAAGCTAGGATTGGCTCGGCCTGCTGGCCAAACGCAACGCGAGTTTGCCGGATCGGCGGAACGGCATCTGAAGGCATTGCCTCACACGGGCGATGCCGATTTTCGGGTGCCGGCGCTGGTGGTCACCGCCTTTTATCGCGTCAAATTCGGCGCTGAAGTCTTGACCGCCAGCGAAGAAACCATGATCGACGATGAACTGAAGCGACTGGAACAGCACGCCGCGCACCGGGAAACACCGGGTGAATCCCCCGACCGTTCCGCCACAAGCCCAGCGAAGATCGAGTCAACCGGCGACGGTCGGTGAAACCATTCATGATATCAAGGAACGCCGGGTATGGGTTCGCCCACGAGAATCGATCGAGCGCCGGGGCCGCGACGAGATCGCAACCCTTTTCACCCCATCCTGCTGGCCGCTGGTGTCGCATTCGTCATGGCGGCTTGCAGTTACAGCGTTCTGTACATAAAACAACTATCGGCCGGAGCCGAAGCGTCGGCGATCGCGATCGAGCAGCATCCCTGGTTGGCCTTGTTCGACCGGCATGGAGAAATGCTGCTGGTGGCAACGCTGGCGATTCTGGCCGTCGCCGTCTTGGCGGATTTCCTGTGGGAACACGGGCGAAGTGGAAGCGTCAACCCCCAGGCGGTCATCGAGCCAGATCAAATTCAAGACGATAGTGGAGAACCCTGATCATGAAGGTATGTCATTACGAACAAGTGGAATCGCAGCCGGTCGAGATGCCAGGCGCCGAAGGTTGTCAAGTCCGTTGGCTGATCGGCAGCGCCGAGGCGGCTCCGACTTTCGCCATGCGTGAATTCGAAGTCCAACCGGGTGGCCATACGCCTCGGCACAGCCATCCTTACGAACACGAGATCTTCGTACTGGAAGGCAGTGGCGTCGTCTACGAAGGCGACCAACCACATCCGCTGGAAGCCGGCGATGTTGTTTACGTGAAGCCGGACGAAATCCATCAGTTCCAAAATACCGGCGACGTCCCCTTCAAATTCCTGTGCCTCGTTCCCAACTCGTCCGCGCATCAGCCGATTCATCTGGCTCCCGAATGCGGTGTCTAAGCTCTGTCAGACCTCTTTTCTGACAGAGCCTAATCCAAGGTGCCGACACGCCAGCACTGCTAGCAACGGTGGGAAGAAACTTCCCGATTTACTGCTTGATTATCCATTAGAGACGCTATACTGATGGTCTGTCGGACACAGGTCCGAACCGGGATGGGTTCGGCCGGTAGACGTATCCGGACCCTGATTCATGTGCAACGGAAGGGAAGGACCCCATGGCTCGAACGCGGATTCCTTTGAGCAAAGCCGAAGAAGCGTCGCGCAATCAGCGAGAGAAACTGGAGTTGAGCACGGCCGAGATCGGCTTGACGGTGCGAACGACCAACTGCTTGGAAGAGCGCGGAATCTTTACGGTCCGCGACCTCTTGAACTGCCGTCCCGAAGATCTGTTGGGC
>REEF01000573.1 GCA_007695205.1 Planctomycetaceae bacterium | reverse complement strand
AGACTTCCACCACGTTCAGGACATGAAAGTCGTACAAGAACAGCAGTTGCAAAGGCAGATAGACCAGGAGGAAGAACAGGGCCGAGTGGCTGATGCTGGCCAGGCCGGCGATGCGACTCAATTCGCCTAACCGCAGCAGCACACCACCGCCCCGCTCGTTCGCCTCGCGCCGGATCACCTCCAAATCGCCGCCCGCTTCGGGGATCTGTTCCATCAACTGGAACAGACCGATGTAGCGGCGGATCCTGCCGCTGCGAGCGCTCAACCGAGCGAAAATGTCGTGGATGTTGGCCAAGAACAACACGCTGACCAGCAGATTCACTGCCAGCAGGATCAAGATCGTGACCCCACTGGATGGAGCTTCGATCCCACCGGATACGGTCAGCACGATCACGCCCAACATGGTGGCCGCCAGCAAGCGGCAGGTCCAAAGCAGCCAGGGCCGTTGCAGCAGCCACGGCTGACCCGAGGCCCATTCAATGAATTGCTCGACCCCCTTACCGCGGTCGGCCAGCAGGCGTCCTTCCAGATCCAGCTTCCGCCGCAATTGCCACAGTGGTGCCAGGTCAGCAACCGATCGCTGGCGACTGCGGATCTCCTCGGGTGTGGCGGTCTCCAGCAACCAGTCACGGAGAACTCGTCGACCGACCGGGGTGTTGGCGACGCACAGCAGATGGTACAGCGATGCGTGCCCAAACAGATCCAGATCACGCGCCAAGGCCTGGTGCTGGCAGGGAACGTCGATCGGTTGTTCCGGCAGGTTCGCCCAGTCCCGCTGGAGTCGAGCGATCGCTTGACGATAGATCTGCCGCAGCAGCCGGTGACGTGCTAACAGACGCAAAAGATGTTCGTGGTAGGTCACCAGCGCGTAAAACGCGGCCAGAACCAGCCCGCCCGCCGCATACCAGCCCCGTAGATGCCCACCCACGTAACCGACACTGAACAACAACGCCGCGACCAGAAACAACAGGGTGCGAGCATGGGTCAGCCATCGGTCGCTGGCCGTGATCTGGTGCTGGGCATTCGTAGCCGCGTCGAGCCCGGAACGATACTCGACTTCGATCTCCGCCCGTGTTCTTCCCATCGTTTTCCTTTCGGATACTGTGCAAATGGCTCCTGGTCAGTAAGATAAACGACCATTGACTTTAAGCCAAGCAGAAGGATCGCAGATGAAGGAACCTCCCGACCCGCTACCCGGCCCGCTACCCGGCCCGCTATCCGGCCAGCGGCCTGCCGCCCGCAGATTGCACAGTCTATGCGTCTTCTGTGGTTCCAGCACGGGCAATGACCCGGCTTTTTGCCAGGCAGCTCAAGCCCTGGGCGATGCACTGGTCCACCAGCAGATCACTTTGGTGTATGGGGGCGGAAATATCGGGCTGATGGGCGTGATCGCCGACCGAGTCATGCAAGGGGGTGGTCGAGCGATCGGAGTGATCCCACGGCAACTGCAGGAGAAAGAATTGGCACACCACGGTATCACCGATCTGCACGTTGTCGATTCGATGCATCAACGCAAGGCTCGGATGGCCGAGTTGGCCGAAGCGTTCGTCGCCATGCCCGGCGGCTACGGGACCATCGAGGAATTTGCCGAGGTGCTGACGTGGAGCCAGTTGGGATTGCACACCAAACCGATGGGGTTGCTGAACGTTTCCGGTTACTTCGACCACTTCCTTCGCTTCTTGGATCATGCCGTCGATGTCCGATTGCTGCAGCCCGAACATCGCCGCTTGGTGCTTGAAAGCGACCATGTCGATCATCTTTTGCAGCAAATGCACGACTGGCAAGCCCCCAGCCTACCCAAGTGGATCGAGTCCGAAGCGACATGAGCTGGGGCGATGAGGGGTACACAGCGGACCCTACGATTGGGTCCGACAATTCTAGCGACAAGGAGAACACAATGCGTAACGCTACTTGGAACAAGATCATGGTCGTCTGGCTGGCGGTAACGTTCCAGGGGCCTGCCCCGGCGGCCCAGTGGCCTCAATACACCGAGAACCCTTTCGTTATCGATCTGGCACTGCCCGCGCCGCAGGATTCTCAAGGCGGTTTGTTGACCGCCGATCTGACCGGTGACGGACGCATGGACTTTCTGATCACGGTCCCGGGGCACATCGCTGCCTATGCCAATGATGGCCGTCAACTCTGGATCAAGGAGATCGACGTCCGCATCGGGGGCAGTTCCGAGCGTGAGGGGCTGCCGGGGCATAACGCACCGGGTGTCACGGCGGCAGATATCAACGGCGACGGCCATACCGAAGTGCTGTTCTTGACACACAGCCGCGTGCTGCACGTGATCGACGGTCGGACGGGCGAGCCGCGATGGACGGCTGAGCCGTCCTATCCCGAAGGTGCCGAACGTTGGGAGCATCTGGTGATCGCCAACTTCCGTGGCCTGGGCGATCGGGACCTGTTGCTGCAGGCGACCAACAAGCAGGGATACCGAGTCGGGCACTATCTGGCCGCGTATGCTTTGGAGGATCTGCAGGCTGGTCGCGACGAACCGCTCTGGTCCCGCGACGATTTCTTGACCTGTGCCCACAACGGAGCCCGCATCGCGGACCTGGACGGAGACGGGCGGCACCACGTGCTGGGCGGCGACATCATCAGCTCGACGGGCCAGTTGCTGTACAAGGTGCCGGTGCGCGGCCATCTGGACGCGATCGGGGCTTACAAAGTCCGCGAGGACATCCCCGGCCTGCAAGTCGTGGCGGTGGAAGAAGGCGGGCCGCAGCGAGTGTTCCTGTACAATCACGAAGGACTGATCTGGGAAGCCGAGTACCGCCGCTGGGAGCCCCAGAACTTCGTGGCCGGCAATTTCGATCCCAGCCGGCCCGGCAAAGAGATCTGGAACCGCAGCCGCTATAACGTGAATCAGCGTCCCTTTGTGTTCGATTCGCGAGGCCAATTGATCATCCAATACGAGATGGCCGATGTGGCCCCCGAGGGCTGGACCGACCGCGGCGTGGAACTGATCTGGAGCATCCACTGGACGGGCGAGGACAAGCAACTGGCCGCCGCCACCGAACGTCACGGCAGCGGCGACGTGGCCCTGTTCGACCCCATCACGGGCCAGTTCGTGCAGCGGTTCCCGGAACAGGCCGATCGATTGTATGTGGCCGACGTCTCGGGCGATTGGCGCGAAGAGATCCTGGTCATCCACGGCAACCAGCTCCGTATCTACCACAACCCCCAGCCGAATCCCAACCCGGATCGGCCTCGTCTCTGGCAGCAGGACCACTACCGGCGAGCCAAACTGACGTATAACTATTACAGCCCTTAGATCAAACCAAGCGGAAGGGGGCGGGAGTCGTTTTCGGAGGAACCGTTTCCCACATGGTTCGTTGTTGCCCGAAAACGACTCCCAACCCCGTTCTCGCTCGATCCTGAAACGACGTAGATAAGGAACTCTGGTGTCCGACAAGGAGCCTAAGAACCCAAGCGACGATGGCTTACCGGACAACGGGGTCGTGGGCGTCGTCGAGCCGACGGATGAATTGGTGACCCCCGTTCTGGATGGGCAGATCCGCTCGGGTAAGCTTGCCGGCAAAACCCTGACGCAAGCCATCATCATCCTGGCGGCACCGGTGTTTTTCGAGCACCTGCTGGGCGCGATGGTTGGCTTGGTCGACATCATGTTGACGGGCGGTTTGGGTGAAATCTCGACCCCGGCCTTGGACGCCGTCAGCATCGGCTCGTACGTCGGCTGGTTCATCGGCATCGCCGTCAGCTCCCTGGGGATCGGCTCGCAGGCACTGATCGCCCGATCCTTGGGACGCGGCGATACGCACCAGGCGAATCACGGACTCGGCCAGGCCGCTGGCTTCTCGATCGGTTGGGGCATCCTGATCGCAGTGACGCTCTACGCCGCCGCGCCTGTTTTGGCAACGATCGGCGGGCTGTCGGAAGAAGCTCGCCACTACTGCGTCCAGTATGTGCGGACCCACGCCTTGGGTGTCCCCTTCGCCTCGTTCATGTTCATTGGGATCATGAGCCTGCATGGGGCCGGCGAGATGGTCAAGCCGTTCTACGTGATGGTTGTGGTCAACCTGGTCAACATCAGCGCCAGTTGGTATTTCAGCGGCGCGACGATCAGTTTGGGACATTGGACCTTCCAGTCGCCCGGCGGGTGGGGTGTCGTCGGGATCGCTACCGGTACGGTGCTGGCTCATGCTTCGGGAGCGTTGCTGATCCTGCTGCTGATGATCCGTGGCGTCAAGGACCTACGCCTGCATTGGTGGTCGCTGCCGATCTACCCCGAGTTACTGTGGCGGATCATTCGCATCGGCGTGCCCAGCTTTGCCGAAGGCATGGGGATGTGGATCGGAAATCTGCTGGTCATCGGTGTCGTCGGGTTGATCGCACGAGCTCAAGCCATCGAAGGCATCACCCGAGAAGGCCTGATGGGCGCGCACATCATCACCGTCCAGTGGGAGGCGTTCAGCTTCTTGCCCGGATTTGCCATGGGCATCGCCGCCGCGACACTGGCGGGACAGTATCTGGGCGCGGGGAATCCGCGAATGGCTACACAAGGGATCTTCCTCTGTACGGCCATCGCCATGGCGTTCATGTCCGTCGCCGGGATCGCCTTGTGCCTCTGGGGCGAACCGCTCACGCGTCTGATCAGCAACGATCCGCTGCACCTGGAATTGGTGCCCAAGCTGCTGTTTATCTGTGGTCTGATCCAAGCGAACTTTGCGCTGGCCATGGTCCTACGCACCGGGATGCGCGGCGCCGGCGATACCCGGTGGGCCATGATCATCACTTGGTCCAGCACCTACCTGATCCGTCTTCCCGCTGCGTACATCCTGGGCTACCAACTCGAATATGGACTGATCGGTGTCTGGATCGCGTTGAACGCCGAGATCGTCTTTCGGTCGCTGCTGTTCCTGGCACGCTTTCTCCACGGCGGCTGGCGACACATCCGCGTCTGAGGTGGCCTTGCACACAATCCACGTTCAGGTCAAGCTGGCCGCCGCACAGAGCCAGGGGCATCGTAGCGGCCTCGAACCCGCGCCCAGATCCGCCGGGCGACGACCCCCATCATGATGAACAGGGCGGTCCACACCGAAACGCCCCCAGCCCGATTGCTCAGACTGGCATCGGAGTTGTTATAATCGAAGGTGCTGAGAAAAAGATGACCCATCATAACCCTAGGAGGAAATGTGCCATGAGGAAATCGACGATTGCTTGGACAGCCGGTTGTTGGGCCCTGACGCTGTTGGCGTTACCCCTGGTCGTCAGCGGGTCGATGGGATCGATGGCTGCGGGCGAACTGTCGGTCGAGGACTTCAAATTCGATGGCCCGTTGGGGTCCCAAGGGGCAACGATCGAACGGGTGGACCGCAATCATTTCAAGATCTCGCTGGGGCATGCACCGAATCAACCCACCTGGTGCAACATGTTGTATTTCCAGATCCTGCGCAATGCACAGGGCAACACGCTGCGGCTGGATGTGGAATTTACCGGGGGGGACGCCTACCGTTTCAATCACAATTCGGCGACCTGGTCCTACGACGCCCGGAACTGGCAGCCGATCCGCTGGCGCCAGCCCGATGATCCGGATCGGCGAGGCGATTCGCTGTTCTTTCCCGAGTTCAGCGAAGACGTTGTCTACTTCGGAGCACAAGTGCCCATGTCATACGAGGAGATGGTGGAGCTGAAAGACGGGTGGGCCAAGCATCCTCATGCGACACTCCATGTGCTAGGGCACTCGCTGGGCAAGCGAAAACTGCTGCGACTGGAAATCACCGATGCGGACAGTCCGCACCCGACCGAGGTCCGCTGGGGGCACTGGATCGGCAACCAGCATCCGGGCGAGCACAACGCTCAGTGGCGCATGGCCGGCATGGTCGACTGGCTGCTGAGTGACGCTGGCGCCGATTTCCGTCAGCGCAGCGTTTGTCATTTTGTCTTCATGACCAGCCCCGACGGACCATCCAACGGCTGGTACCGCGTCAATGGGCAAGGGGTGGACATGAATCGCTCGTACTTTCCCGGCGGAGCCGATCCCGAGCGTCAAGCTCATGAAGCGTACATCGTGCAGAAGGACCTGGAACGGTTGATGGCCACCGAATCGCCACCGGCGACCGTGTGGAGCATGCATACGTGGGGCGGGCCGGTCGAGCCGATCCTGCTGCCGGGCCCCGAGATGGGCTCGACCCTGGGGCCTTGGGAAGCGTTCAAAGCCATCCTGCTGGAAAACGATCCTGGCAAATTGGTCAAGCCATTGGCCACCCGAGCCAAGCCGGGCAATGGCTCGCACTGGAACAATGGACCGTTCCTGCAATTCGGCGTCTCCAGCATCCTGTGCGAAGGGTCGGGCGACTGGACGTCGAAGCAGAAGAGCCTGGATGCTGGGGCGATTCTGATGAAGAGCATCGCCGATTACTACGCTGGCACGCGACCGGTTCGCCCCGAGTAGTTTTTCCTCGTAGGAAGCACTCGGCCAGGAGTTTTTTGCCAATCAAGATCGCGTTGCACGAGCGACGCTGAACAAACGCAGCATCCTGCGAAGCGAGGTACTTATGCATCGTGAGTTATCGGACGGGTCGCCCGCTGAAAAGGTCGAACGGTCGGTCGTTCCAGTCGGCCGGTCCCGGCGTTGGTGGCTGCATCAATCCCTGGCCGCGGCGGCGGGTTTCGCCGTCTGGCCGTTCCTGCCAGCGGCCCGCGCGGGTTTTTGGCGATTGCCGGTGCCATCGCGACGCGAGCTTGCCAGCGAGATCGAACAGACGCTGTGGAAACAGATCCTGCCCGCCTGGTATCCACGATCGCTGGACATCGAGCATGGTGGGTTCTGGGAGCATTTCGCCGAAGACTGGTCGCGCCGTCCGACGACGACCAAATTCC
>REEF01000671.1 GCA_007695205.1 Planctomycetaceae bacterium | reverse complement strand
GCAGGTCCCGCTCGGCGCGCGGGACCTACTAAGTCCTGTGTCACCCATGCAAGGCTACGTTGATTGACAGGAAACTGCTGGCCGGGTGCTTATTTCGGACCGATGTAGCCGGTCGATACGGCCACGTCGTCGTACCAGACGGTATTGTCTTGGGTGGCGCGATGGACATACAGTCCGATCCCGAAGCGTTTCAGCTTTACGTCTTCGGAGGTTCGCCAGCGGATTCCCTGGTAGTGAAGGTACAATCGACCGTCGATCCAGGCAGCCAGTTCGCCATCGGCTTGGCCGGGTCGGTTGGTCTGGATCATGTGCTCCAAGCAATACCATCGATCGCGCTGGAGCACGATCCGTTGATCTGGTGCGGGCCCCAGCATATTGCCCCAATAATTGCCATCGCGATCGCGTTTCATGTCCATCCAGTAGGTGTACAGGAACATGTAACCCGGCGGCTCGTAGCGACCCCAGTCGCGCCACGGCTCGAAAGCGCTCTTGAAGTGATCGTCCCCCGTCGGTCGACGGCCGGCGGTACCCATGGCTCGCCAGCGATCCGCGCCTGCGACGCCGGTCAGTCCTCCGCCGACGTGATGCAACGGACCTTGGTCGTAATCGGCCGCGAAGCGCAGGTAGCGTCGAAAGTACAGACGATCGTATCCTTCGGCACCCAGCCAAGCCGTCGCGCCGACTCCCGATTCACGGCCGCCTCGTTCCACGGCGGTGAACCGGATCGCCCCGTTGCCTGAGTGGGCCAGTTGCGGATCGGCGACGATTTGGACGTTGCCTTCTCGCCGCCCACGGATCTCGAAGTACTTCTTCAGCGACTCATCCGATTCGAATCCGTCCTCGAAAATCACCTGGCCCGGTTGTTCGAGCGCGGCCAATGCCGTCGGGTCGGCCAGCGTCTGGTCGGTCACCAGTTGCGGCCAAAACGCGGGATCGGTTTGGGCGATCGCCACTGCGGCGAATAAACAGAAGCTGGCGGCCAACCCGGCCGCTCGACTTAGGATGCGATTATTGCGAATCATCGAGGATCTTTCTCCGGTTATCCGATGGCATGTCAATCTGCCAAGGTTTTCGAAATCGAGGCGATCAGGCGGTTAGCCAAGCTTTTTGCAACCTGGATATTATGGTCAATTTCATCTTTGGTGAAAGTCGAGGCACTCGAATTGTTTGCGAGTCACCTTTTCGACCTGCGCCTAATTCGGTAGACTACGGTAACCCTCTCCGAACGCAGGGCGGCTGGGCCGCCAACCAAATTCGAGCTACCGCTCGGTTAGCGTTGGTCCGCTCCCGTTGGTCGCTGACTTTGTGAAAAGTTAACGATCTTGGACATTAGTAGTGCAGGGCGGCCCGCCGGGGCTACGAAGCGTCTTCGCGTGTGAATCGAGAACCATCTCTTCAACGCAACGGTGCGAACGAACTCTGGAGGTGAAGTGGATCCCTGGCAAGGGCAAGACCAGGCCGTTACGACCAAGTTGTTTTAGGGTGCCCGGTATGGCGTTAATTCCTCAGGAGCAAGAGACATGCCATTACAACGAATCAAACCAACGCCGCCCAGCGACGACAAACGCTGGAAGCTGATCGACGTGACCATGCGGCGCAATGGATACGCGGGTCATGCGTTGATCGAAACGTTGCACAGCGTGCAGGACGCGTTTGGATACTTGGACGACCCGGCCATGAAGTTTGTCGCCTCGGCCTTGAATCTGCCGTTGAGCAAGGTGTATGGGGTCGCGACGTTCTACCATCTTTTTACGCTGAAACCCAAGGGCAAGCACACGTGTGTCGTCTGTACCGGCACAGCGTGTTACATCAAGGGTGCCGGCGAGCTGATCGATGGGGTTAGCGAGAAGTATGATGTTCCGTTGGGCGAGACCACCGCTGACCGCAATCTGTCACTAATTGGCGCTCGCTGTGTGGGAGCCTGCGGTCTGGCCCCGGCGGTCGTGCTGGACGGCGTGATGCTGGGCAAATTGAAAGTGGACGATTTGCTCGAACATATCGAGAAAGTGATCTGAAATGCATATTGACGAATTGAACGAATTAGCGGAACAGATCCGAACCCAACACCAGTCGTGCCAGCATTGTGTGCGGGTGTGCATGGCGGCCAGTTGCCAGTCCTCCGGCGCCGACGACGTATTGAAGCGTTTGGAGGATGCTGCGCCGGAGGGCGACCAGGTCCAAGTCAAGTCGGTCGGCTGCATGGGTCTGTGTTCGGCTGGGCCGCTGGTCGAGGTCCGATCTCGGGGCGACGATCAGCCGATCATGTATCAGCATGTCGAGTCGCAGGATGCGGAGGAGATCATGGGCAGTTTGGGCGACTCGGTGGTCCAACGGCTGGAGTGCCCGACCTCGATCCCCTTCTTCCAGCGACAGCAGAAGATCGTGCTCGAAAACTCGGGGATCATCGACCCTGAGGATATCGAGGACTATATCGCAGCGGATGGGTACTCGGCGCTGGTCGAGGCGTTGACCGAATCGAGTCCGGCGGAGGTGTTAAACGAGGTCAATCTGAGCGGTCTACGAGGACGTGGGGGAGGCGGCTACCCGACGGGCCTGAAATGGTCGACCGTGGCCAAGATGCCGGCGACGCAGAAGTACGTGATCTGCAACGCGGACGAAGGGGACCCCGGTGCGTTCATGGACCGTGCGGTACTGGAATCCGACCCGCATCGGATCTTGGAAGGCATGGCGTTGGCCGCCTACGCCGTGGGGGCCAATCGAGGCTACATTTACGTGCGAGCCGAATACCCGTTAGCGATCGATCGCTTGAAGAAATCTATCCGCCAAGCGACGAGGAAAGGATTATTGGGTGCAAATGTTTGCGACACGCCGTTTAGTTTCGACATCGAGGTGCGTTTGGGAGCTGGCGCGTTTGTCTGCGGCGAAGAAACGGCCTTGATGCAATCGGTCGAGGGCGAACGGGGCCAGCCTCGACCTCGCCCGCCGTACCCGGCCGAGTTGGGTTTGTGGGGGTTCCCGACACTGATCAACAACGTCGAGACGTATGCCAACATCGCGCCGATCGTTCGCAACGGCGGCGAGTGGTTTGCGTCGATCGGTACCGAACGGTCCAAGGGCACCAAGGTCTTTGCCTTGGCTGGGCGAATCCACAACACGGGGCTGATCGAAGTTCCGATGGGGGTTCCGCTACGAGAGATTGTCGAAGAGATCGGTGGTGGCGTACCCGACGGTCGACGTTTCAAAGCCGTGCAGACGGGTGGCCCGTCCGGCGGCTGCTTGCCCGCGGAGCAGATGGATCTGCCGGTCGACTACGATTCGTTGCGCGAGGTCGGTTCGATCATGGGTTCGGGCGGCATGATCGTCATGGATGAAACGTCGTCCATGGTCGACGTGGCCCGCTACTTCATGGAATTCTGCATGACCGAATCATGCGGGAAGTGCGTGCCGTGTCGCGTGGGCACGTATCAGATGCACGAGTTGTTAACCAAGATCGCCGCTGGGAAGGGAACCTCGGCAGATCTGGCTCTGCTCGAGGAATTGTGCGAAGTGGTGCAGATGACCAGCCTGTGCGGGCTGGGCCAGACGGCGCCGAATCCGGTCGTCAGCACGCTACAATACTTCCGGCACGAGTACGAAGAAAAACTGATTCGCGATGAATTCGTGGACATGGAACAACAGACGGAGGAAATGGAGGCGGTATCATGATTCAAACGCCAACGCCCAATGTGCGTGTCGTCACCTTCAAGATCGACGACCGAGACTTCAGTGCCCGCGAAGACGAAACCATCATCCAGGTAGCCTGGGAGAACGGCATCCGTGTTCCCTCGCTGTGCTATCTGGAGGGCTTGAGTGTCTGGGGCGCGTGCCGTCTGTGCGTGGTCGAGATCGTCGGCAGTCCCCGGCTGGTTTCGTCCTGTTCGACTCGCGTCGCCGAAGGCATGGAGATCCGCACCGATTCGGAACGTCTGCAGGCGTATCGTCGGATGATCCTCGAGTTGTTGTTTTCCGAGCGGAATCATGTCTGTTCGGTTTGCGTCTCGAATGGGCACTGCGAACTCCAGAATTTGGCTCAGCAGTGCGGCATGGACCACGTGCGCGTTCCCTACCGCAATAAGGTCTATCAAGTCGATTCGTCGCACGATCTGTTCCGCGTGGACCACAACCGCTGCGTGCTGTGCAGCCGGTGCATCCGGGTTTGTGATGAAATCGAGGGCGCCCACACCTGGGATTCGAAGGGCCGCGGCATCGATACGCAGGTGATCACCGATTTGAACCGGCCGTGGGGCGAAAGCGATTCCTGCACCGGCTGTGGAAAATGTGTCCAGGTGTGCCCGACCGGTGCGCTGGTCCAGCAAGGTACTTCTGTGGGCGAGATGCATAAGGACCGAAAATTCCTGCCTTATCTGTCGCGAATGAGAGACGCACAATGAGCGAATCGAAGAAGATTACCGTGGCAACGACCTGGCTGGACGGCTGTTCCGGCTGTCATATGTCGCTGCTGGATATCGATGAACGTTTGATCGAACTGGCTCAGCAAGTCGACATCGTCTACAGTCCTTTGGTCGATGGAAAACATCTGCCGGAGACGGTGGATGTAGGGATCATCGAAGGGTCGGTCAGCAACGAGGAAGACCTGGCCAAAGCTCGGGAATTCCGCCGTCACTGCAAGTACCTGATCAGCCTGGGGGATTGTGCTGTCACCGGAAACGTACCTGCCATGCGCAATCTGTTCCCGTTGGACTCGGTCTACGACCGAGCCTATCAGGAGAATGTCCAGCATAACCCCTTGCGTCCTAACGACGGCGTGCCCGCCTTGCTGGACGTCGTCAAACCGGTCCATGCCGTTGTGCCTGTCGATCTGCACGTACCGGGTTGCCCCCCGTCGGCCGATACCATCTGGTTCGTATTGAGCCAGTTGTTGGAAGGCCGTGTTCCCAATCCCAACGAAGTAACGCGTTTTGGAGCTTAACTGTGAGCCGAACGATTGCCATAGAACCGGTGACCCGCATCGAAGGTCACGCTCGAATCACCCTGCAGTTGAACGACGAGGGCCGAGTGGATGATGCGCGGTTTCACCTGACTCAGTTCCGAGGTTTCGAGAAATTCTGCGAAGGCCGTCCTTACCGCGAGATGCCGGCCCTGACCGCGCGAACTTGCGGGATCTGCCCCGTCAGCCACCTGCTGACTTCGGCCAAGGCCTGCGATGAACTGTTGAGCGTCAAGATCCCGCCGGCGGCCGAAAAACTGCGGCGTGTGATGAACCTGGCCCAACTGGTCCAGTCGCATGCGTTGTCGTTCTTTCATCTGTCGTCGCCCGACTTGCTGTTGGGCTGGGATTCCGATCCCGCCCGGCGAAATATCTTCGGCGTGATGACCGAGAATCCCGCTATGGCCAAGGACGGTATTCGCTTGAGGCAGATCGGTCAGTCGATCATCGAGATGCTGGGCGGCAAAAAGGTCCATCCGAACTGGGCTGTCCCTGGAGGAATCGCTCAGCCGTTGTCGGAAGAAACTCGCGATGCGATGCGAAAATTGCTGCCCGAAGGGCTGGTGATCGCCAAACGCACCTACGCCTTTTACAAGAAACTGATCCCCCAGTTCGCCAAAGAAGCCGAAACGTTCGGGAACTTCCCGACCATGTTCCTCAGCCTGGTCAACGCCAAAGGCAATCTGGAACATTATGACGGTTGGATTCGAATCAAGGACGCCAAAGGGGACATCGTCGAGGACATGGTGCCCACCGACGAGTACCCGAGGATTATCGGCGAGGCGGTCGAGCCGTTCTCGTACATGAAGTTTCCCTACTATAAACCCCATGGATACCCGCGAGGCATCTATCGCGTCGGCCCGCTGGCCAGGTTGAACAACTGCAACTCCTGCGGCACCCCGTTCGCCGACGTGGCACTGGCCGAATTCCGCACTCTCCAGGAATCACAACCGGTTGCTAGCAGTTTCCATTACCACTACGCTCGGCTGGTCGAGATCATCTACGCGCTGGAAAGCATGGATCGATTGTTGCGCGACCCCGACATCATGGCGACTCGTATCCGAGCGCGAGCGCGGAGCAATCGCGATGAAGGCATCGGGATCGCCGAAGCGCCGCGCGGATTGCTGATCCACCATTACCGGATCGATGACGACGGGCTGATGACCTGGATGAACCTGATCATCGCCACCGGTCATAATAACCTGGCCATGAACCAAGGAGTCAAGCAGGTTGCCCAGGAGTATGTCGATGGCTCGAAGCTTCAGGAAGGCATGTTGAACCGTGTCGAAGCCGTCATCCGCTGCTTCGATCCTTGTTTGAGTTGTGCATCGCACGCCTTCGGGCAGATGCCGATCCACGTCGAGTTGCGTAATGCGGAAGGCCATCTGGTCGACCAGTTGAAACGCGGCTGAACCGTTCCCGCCCCATCGAGAAGCTGATTTCCATGAAAGACCGCATCCTGATCATCGGTTATGGTAGCCCGATCCGCGGCGATGATGCCATTGGACCGCTGGTCGCCGACCGACTGATCGACTCGATCCAGTCCGAGCAGATCATTGTCTACAGCCGCCACATCCTGACGGCCGAACTGGTGGGCGAGGTCGCCGAGGCGGGGATGGTGATCTTCCTGGATGCATCGATCGAAGGCGACCCCGGCACGGTCTGCTGTCGGCCTCTGGCAGCCGATCCCGACGCCAGCATCTCGATGGCCCATTTCCTGGACCCCCGCGAATTGCTCGCCTGGGTCGCTGCCCTGTACGGACACACTCCGCAAGCTTACCTGATCACGGCCACGGGCCAGACCTTCGATTATGCCGGTTACCAGCTTTCCGACACGGCCGATGCGGCGGTCCAGCCGATGATCGATTGGACGCTCAAATTGATCGACCAATTCACCGCGACATGCGCGTAGCAGGCACACTCCG
>REEF01000751.1 GCA_007695205.1 Planctomycetaceae bacterium | reverse complement strand
CGATCTATTTCGATCTGTTTCAACTGCAGGGGCATCGACAAATCACCGACTTGTATCTCGCCGGGTTGGCGCACTGTTATCGAGCCTCGCTCGCCACATTCGACACGAGCATTCCTGTCGCCGCCCTCGTCGGCATACGGGCGAATATCCTGGAGGTTATTCCGATTGACTAAACGGTACACGGGAGGACAGTATCGAGCTGGGCATCACGGAGAACGGACAGGCCACAGCTTGGCGACTTTATGGATCTCAGAAACACTCGAACCATCATCCTCAACGAAGACGGTGCTGCGGCGAAATGCGAAGAAATCAGGCAGGTCCGGCAACTCCCGTTGTGGAGCATCTGCCCGACAGCAGACGAGCCGGCGGCGAACGAACTGCTGCCGGTCGCCGCGTCGTCAGTCGCCCCGCCGCATCATACGTCATCTCCGTGACGCGGCCGGCCCGTCGCGTTAGATTCCACTGTCACACGGCCGCATTCCTATAGCAAAGCATTCCCCTGCACGTCAGCGTCTTGATTCTACTTTCGCGGCACGGGGTACAGCCGCCGTTTGTTGCCAGCGAGCCGAAGGTCGAAGTGCTCTGCGCATCGCTCGAGGGGCCATCTCAGACAGCCACATATCGTACGGCACCTCGAAAACGCCGCCCCACCCCGTTTCGGCTTTCGCACTTAGGCGGTTGCTCGTGATTGGCACAGAAGCGTCTGGCCGAATCGAACCAGGGTCCGTGGCTATTGCATGTCGTCGCTTCGCGACTGGTACGCCTATCGCTAGAAGAAAATGCCTGTCCTTTTCGTCTTTCGTCTCCGACGCGTCTTCCCACGCCTTCGTCGCGGTGGTAGGCTGTCATCCGTTCGTGGTTGCAAAACCTAACGATCTCGCCGGCAAGCGGGGGGTTTTGTGACAATCACGGTGGTATTGCACGAGTGACGGCAAGGGAGACGGCTGTGGGATATCGAAGTTTGCAGCAGTGTGTGCGTGACTTGGAATCGTCGGGGCATCTGGTGCAGATCGACGACCCGATCGACGCGAATCTCGAAGCTGCCGAGATCCATCGGCGGGTTTTTGCCTCCCAGGGGCCGGCGATCCTGCTGACCAACGTCACCGGTTGCCCCTTCCCGATGGTCTCGAATCTGTTTGGAACGATCGATCGAGCCCGCTACTTGTTCCGCGATACGCTGGAAGGAGTTCGGCGGCTGATCGAATTGAAGATCGACCCTCCGCAGTTGATGCGTCGCCCCTGGCGTTATGCGACCAGTCTCCGGTACGCGCTGGCCATGCTTCCCAAGCGTTGCCGCCGCGGTCCGGTGCTGGCGGGTACGACGCAGATCAGCCAATTGCCGATGCTCAAGTCGTGGCCCGATGATGGCGGCGCGTTCGTCACGCTGCCTCAGGTGTACACCGAACACGTGGACATGCCAGGGCTGATGAAGTCGAATCTGGGCATGTACCGCATTCAGTTGTCCGGCGGCCAGTACCAACCGGATCGTGAGATCGGATTGCACTACCAGCTTCATCGCAGCATCGGCGTCCATCATGCCGCCGCGGTGCGCAGCGGCCAACCCTTTCGCGTGAACATCTTTGTCGGCGGCACGCCGGCGATGACCCTGGCGGCGGTGATGCCCTTGCCGGAAGGGATGAGCGAGTTGACCTTTGCCGGAGCGTTGGCCGGGCATCGAATCCCGATGATCGTCGGCCAGCGGGCTGAGGATGCATCCGGAAAGCCCGTCGATTTGTTGCCGATCTACGGCGAAGCCGATTTTTGCATTTCGGGAACGGTCGATCCGCAACGCCAGTTGCCCGAGGGCCCCTTCGGCGATCACCTGGGCTACTACAGCCTGGCTCACGATTTTCCCGTGCTCAAAGTGCACCGTGTCTACCATCGCCGTGATGCGATCTGGCCCTTCACGGTCGTCGGCCGTCCGCCGCAAGAAGACACCATGTTCGGACAACTGATCCATGAGCTGACCGGTCCGATCATTCCGACCGTCATCCCGGGCGTGCGAGCCGTCCACGCCGTCGATGCGGCCGGGGTCCACCCGTTGCTGCTGGCGGTGGGCAGCGAACGTTACACGCCGTACAACGCCTTGCGCTGCCCTCAAGAGCTGTTGACCCAAGCCAACGCGATCCTCGGTCAGGGCCAGTTATCGCTGGCCAAGTATTTGCTGATCGTCGCCGGTCAGGACGATGATACCGTCGACATCCATGATATCGGTGGGTTCTTCGCGTACTTGTTGCAGCGAGTCGATTGGACGCGCGACCTGCACTTCCAGACGCGGACCACCATCGACACGCTGGACTATTCGGGCAGCGATATCAACCAGGGGTCGAAGTTGGTGATCGCTGCAGCCGGTCCCGCCGTTCGCGAATTGCCCACCGAGCTGACGGGAATCGAATCGTTGCCCGACGGTTTTGACCACCCGCAGCTTTGTTTGCCGGGCGTGCTGGCGGTGCAGGGGCCGGCGTGTACTACCGGTCAGCCGGACGCCGATCCGGACATGCAGCGGTTCTGCCGCCATTTCCCGACCGACCATACGATCAATCGTTATCCGCTGGTCGTCGTCGTGGACGACAGCCGTTTTACGGCGGCCAGTCTGAAGAACTTTCTATGGGTGGTTTTCACCCGCAGCAACCCGGCGGCGGACGTCTACGGGATCGCATCGTTCACCGAGCAGAAGCACTGGGGCAGCCGCGGTTCGTTGGTCATCGATGCTCGCATCAAGCCACATCACGCGCCGCCGTTGATCGAGGATACTCAGGTTACCAAGAAGGTGGACGCCCTGGCGGCTCGCGGTGGTCCGCTGGCCCGCTACCTGTGATTGCTATCACTCCCTCCGGGGGATAGGGTCAGGTCTTGACTTATAACTTATTGTCTTCTTTCTTATGGCACAATGCGCGTGTCTTGTGAATGTAACTGCTCAATAGCCCCACGGCGAGCGCGCAGCGTGAAGGGGAGAATGGCGACGGCGGAGGACAAGGTCATGACCCGGGTTGTTGGGCCGCGGCGGGAGGTTGGCTTTGCTTGGCGACAGAACGTGTCAGCTCAGCAAGTTGGGGGATTTGACCCGCTCGTGTCAGTCGGTCACGCAAAAAGTGAGATCCAGCCACCGTTAACTTTTTCGGTTTCGCATCGGTGTGTCACGGACGGATTGCCAATCCGTCCTACTCTTTATGCAACCATGGGGTAATCCGGGCTAGGTGATCCACTTCTGGCGGATGTTCCGAAGGCTGACGAGGAAGAGCGCTGCGCAGAAGCCTAAGAGCACGGCGACACTGAGCACGATGGGCATGCGAGCGGCATGGTTCACGCCGCCGTGGAGCATATCGGCGCCGTACGTCAAGGGAATCGCGTGGGACAACGTGCGTAACGGCAGCGGCAGCACCTCGACGGGAAAGAAGAGCCCGCAGAGGAAGACCATCGGGAACCGGAAGAAGTTCGAAAACGTTTGGGCCTCGAAAACTTCACTCACGGCGACGGCGATGAACAATCCAAGGAACGTCGAACTGACGGCGATCAGCACCACAGCAACGACCACCTGCCACCAGATGACCCCGCCCAGGTCGACCACAAAAGCCGCCATGACAACCGGTACGAAAGCGTTCAGGGTACCAAAGAACACGGCCCCCGAGGTCTTGGCCAGCATGAGCAGTTCCAGCGGAATTGGCGCCAGGAGCAGACGATCGAAAGACCGCCCCTTCTTCTCGAAGGTGACGGTAACGGCCAGCATGCTCGTGGTACCGAACAGAATGGAGAGGGCCATGACGCCCGGCAGCAGCGAACGCACGTCGACTGCCGAATCGGACTTGATGAAGAACATCAGCGTCCACGCCAGCGGAAAGATGATTCCCCAGCTCACGTTCGGCGGCTTGAGATAGTAGGTCCGCATATCTTTTCGCAGAATACTCCAATACGCGATCCAGGGCTTCATCTACCGCGCCCTCCCTTGTCTTTCTCGCTTCGCATCCGCTCCAGTTCAATGCCGGTAACCGCTACGAAGACGTCCTCCAACGACGGCCGGATGATACGAGCTTCTGTCACATCCACGCTCCGGTCCTCCAGGAAACGGACCAAGGGCGCCAGGTGGACGGGCTGGTCGGTGCGCATCCGCAGGACGGTATCCGAGATCCGCTCGAACGTGCCATCGGAGAAGGCGTTCTGTAGTGGTCCGGTCAGGTCGGTGTCGCAACCGCTTAGGGTGAATTCCACAACGTGCTGATTTTGAATGTCGCGAACCAGGTTGTTCAGTGTGTCCAGTTTCACCAGTTTTCCGTCCACAATGAACGCGATCCGTTCACATAGCCGTTCGGCCTCTTCGATGTAATGGGTGGTCAGGAAGATCGTTGTACCCTGCGACTTGAGATCCGCGAGCATTTGTCGGATCTGTCGGGCACTGGGAACATCAATGCCCGTGGTCGGTTCATCCAGGAACAGGATGGGCGGGTTGTGGATGATGCCCGCGGCGATCACCAGCTTCCGCTTCATGCCTTTGGAATACACCGCGAATTTACGCCCAGCGGCATCGGCAAGGTCGAACAGATCGAGCAGTCGACGCGCTCGATCCTCGCGTTCGCGTTTTCGCATGCCATACAGCGACGCACAGAAGCACAGATTCTCGTGGCCCGTCAACTCCGGATACAGGTTGCTCTCATCCGGTACGACGCCCATCAGGTGCTGGGCTTTCTTCCTATTCTGCGTGACGTCGCGACCGAAGTAGCGGATCGTGCCCGCAGTAGGCCGAGCCAGTCCCGTCAGCATGTTGATGGTGGTCGTCTTGCCGGCGCCATTGGGCCCGAGGAAGCCGAAGACTTCTCCTTCGCGCACGTCGAAATCAACCCGATCGACGGCCAGCACATCGGCGAATCGCTTCGTCAGACCGCACGCCTCGATGGCGACTGTGCCTGGATCATTCATTTTCGTAATCATGCCGTTGTCACTCATGTGTGTCTACGGAACTGCCAATACCTCGACCGGTTCCGTTGGGCGGGCGCGAGGCCGCACACGGCGCGCACGCCGCGAATTGCGGGTACTCAAGGCATAGAGACATGGCATGAAGAACAGCGCGACCAGCGCTTCGGTAATCAGGCCGCCAATGGCCCCGATCGCCATGGGTTGCAGCATGTCAGCGCCCTCGCCCAGGTTGAGTGCCAAGGGCACGAAGCCGATCATGGTGGTGATCGTGGTCATCAATCGGGGGCGCAGCCGAATTTTCGCGGCGCGGACGACTGCCTCGGTCGGACTGAGCCCCTGTTTCTGGTGCAGTTCCTCGGCGAACGTCATCAGCAGGACGCCGTCGTTCACGTTCAGGGCGATGACCACCAGAATTGCGATGAGCACCGTCGCGCCGAATGCCAGGCCTGTCAGATACAGACCGAATACCAAACCGGCCAGGCAGAATGGGGCGCTGCCCAGGATCAACGCTGGCAGTTTGACGCTGTTGAACTGCACGGTCAGGACGATGAAGGCGAAGAAGACCGCGAACGCCAAGACGGCCATGACCGCCTGCCGCATATCGGCCATCAACTCGGCTTGGCCGCCAAAGCCGAACTCGTATCCCACAGGGATTTCCAGGTCGTCAAGCTCGCGGCGCAAATTTGCGACGGCGCCTGCGAGGTCGACTCCGGCGGCGTTCGCCTCGACGGTTACCTGTCTCACCTGGTTCTGGCGAATGATCTCCAGCGGGCCAACCGCTTCGCCGATCGTGGCGACGTCTCGCACGCGAATGGCATTGCCTGCCGTCCCGGAGACCACGAGATTTTCGATCTGATGGTGCGACGTCAACCGGTTCTCAGGAATTACCAGGCGAATGTCATGGTACTCGCCGGCCTCGCGGTAGCGGCTGACCACAGCGCCGCCCACCAGCGATCGCAGCATTCGAGAGATGTCTTCGACAGAAACTCCCAGTTCAGCGGCCCTGGTGCGGTCGACTTTCACTTGGTATTCGGGCTTGGTCATGTCCATCGAGATGGAAACATTCGTAAGTTGGCCGAGCCCACTCATGATGTCAGCCGTACGCTGGGCCAGGTCCGAGAGCGTCTCCATGTCTTGGCCTCGGACTTCGACCATCAGATCTGCGGCCCGGAGGCCATGAATGCCCTTAATGGGCATCTGTCTGGCCATGATTCTTCCGCCGGGGGCCGGAACCTGCGCCACGGTCGGCTGAAGCCCGGCAACATACTGCCTCGTACTGACAGGCCGTTGTGACTTGGGGATCAGTTGGATATCGATTTGCCCCTCGTTGGCCACTTCGTACGTGTAGAGGCCTTGGACCCGACCTCCGGCCAGGCTGAACGCGCTTTCGATCAGTGGATCATCAGCGATCCGCTGTTCGATCTGCTGCAAGACCCGATCCGTTTCGGAAACGGAGGCGCCGGTGGGCAGCATAACTTTCACCATGACGCGGCCGTCATCCACCATGGGCAGAAACTCTCCACCTACGCGGCCGAGGAGCCAGCCGGCCAGGCTCAGCATGGCGATGAACAAC
Source organism: Planctomycetaceae bacterium (assembly GCA_007695205.1). Taxonomy (GTDB): domain Bacteria; phylum Planctomycetota; class Planctomycetia; order Pirellulales; family Pirellulaceae; genus SKKK01. The sequence continues at coordinate 396 of REEF01000751.1, read as the reverse complement.
ATCACCACGGCCCATCGCCTTCGCACGGCGCGCTCGAGAATCCACCCATATCCCTCGGCGACCCGATCGAAGAAACGTTCGAAGCGCGTCGTCTCCCGGCGCCCGGACTGCTGGCCCAGAAAGAGCGTAGCCAGCATCGGTGTCATCGCCACGGCCACCAGCAGGCTGATGACCACGATGCCTGCAATCACGAGAATCAGTTCTCGGAACAGGAGGCTCGTCATGCCCGGAACAAGCAGGAAGGGCACGAACAGAGCCAGGAACGATAACGTGGCAGCGACAATGGCAGGTCCGACCTCGGCTGTGCCGCTGATCGCCTGCCGCTTGATGTTCTTGTTTGGTTGCTCGCCCTGCAGTCGGCTGATGTTTTCCACGACGACGATGGAATTGTCAAGC
>REEF01000776.1 GCA_007695205.1 Planctomycetaceae bacterium | reverse complement strand
TTTATTGGCAAAAAACCCTTGTCGCTCGCTCGGGCGCCCGCCCCATGAGCACACGCCCCAAACATACTAAACGTCTCCTCCAACGATAGCGGACAAAGCGCCTTGGCAATCGGTTTGACGGTCTGCTTGGAAATCAGCTTGGGAGACGACGTCTTCTGCAACAAGCTTTCGTGTTTGACTTCCTCGACGCTACGATCGTTGCTACTCGCTGCTTTGTCCTCCGGCGTAGTAACCATCAAAGATTGCTGTAACTCAAGAGCCCGTTGCTGAGCCGACGTGTAGTCGCTGGTCTCGATCGTTTGGGCCATCGCCGCCCGGATCGGATTGAGATCCACATAGGCCGCACAGGCCAAAATCGCCGTTTCATCCAGCAAACGAACCGCCCGATAACGGGCCTGCCAGAACTTTCCAGATTCACCGTCCTCCTGATTGGCCATTCGGCCAATCTTCTGGGACAACAGCCGCATCCACCACGAGATGTCGCTCAGCCGGGAGCGAATCTCCTGTAAACGAGCCGGATCATGACGGATCGTATCCAGTTCGGATTCGTTGGGCTCTTCGGGCCGATTGTCTGCTGTCCTGCGTTTAGGGCAGAGCATCAGCCAGCGTCGAGCGACCTCAGCATCATCCCAGATAGCCACCACATCGGGCCGGGATCTGAGGACTAAGTGGAAGTGATTCGATAGGATGGCGTAGCAAAGAAGATCGATACCGAAGTGGGCAGCCAAATGCTGCAATTCCTCTTCCATCCACGCTTTGCGATGGTCGAAATTCTTGCCTGTCAACGGATCGTTCCCCATGAGGAAGCATCGACGCACGGTTCTATTCATAACATGTAGGATTGCAATTTCATCGGGAGAAAAGACCTCCACACGAGCAAGCCGAGCCATGGCAACCTCCTTCTAACTAACCGCTAAACCGTTACTACCACCATAATTTATCAGAATTTGACGCGTTGTAAATAGTTAATGTGTGTCCCCATATTTTTTGTCGAGAAAAAAGCCCGCCTCTGTTGGGAGAGGCGGGCTGATGTGGGTCTAGAAGATTCCCATGGCGACTAGGCTGAAGCGGACGACCACACCGGCCGCGACAACACTGACCATCATCATCAGCTTGATCAGGATGTTCAAGCTGGGACCGCTCGTGTCCTTGAACGGATCGCCGACGGTATCGCCGACGACGGCCGCCTTGTGCGCGTCCGTGCCTTTGCCACCGTGAGCACCACGTTCGATGTACTTCTTGGCGTTATCCCAAGCGCCACCGGCATTGGCCATGTAGATCGCCATGCAGAAACCACAAGTCAGGGTACCGACCAACAATCCCAGCACCCCGGAGACGCCCAGCACCAGACCGGTCACCACGGGCAGCGCCAGGCCCAGGATCGACGGGAGGATCATCTCGCGTTGAGCTGCTTTGGTGCTGATCGCCACCGGACTGGCATAGTCCGGTTTCTCGGTTCCTTCCATGATGCCCGGTCTCTCCTTGAACTGCCTCCGCACTTCTTCGACCATTCCCTTGGCAGCACGTCCTACCGCTTTCATCGTCATCGCGCTGAACACGAAGACCGCCATGGCACCCAGGAAGACGCCGACCAGAACCTTGGGGTTCATCACCGAACTGTCGTAATACTGGGTAAACGACGGCAGCAGTGCCGTCCTGACGGGGACCAACGGCGCCTCGGTGGCCTCGAACACGGGAATGCCGTCGCTCGTTTCCGTCCGGATCATATCATCCGGCACTCTTGCGGGAGTCGTCCTGTAATCCAGGGTCTTCCAAACGGGTTCGATCTTCGGATGCCGCAGATCCACCGGCATCGCCAAATAGGTGGTGTACTCACCATCGCCCCACTTTTCTACCAAGAAGCCCTCGGACGCTCGGTAAAACCCATCGGGTTGATCCAGCAATTCACCTTGTACCAACGCCCTGCCCCAATGATCGAAGCCCAGGCGGACTTCTTCCACGTAGGCGGCCAACAGGGCCAGCGCGGTCAAAGCGGCCGAGCCGATGGCAAAGCCTTTTCCGGTGGCTGCCGTGGTATTACCCAGGCTGTCCAGCGCATCGGTGCGTTCCCGCACGATGGGGTCCAGTTGCGACATCTCCGCGTTGCCACCTGCGTTGTCGGCGATGGGGCCGTAAGCATCGGTGGCCAGAGTGATCCCCAGCGTGCTGAGCATCCCGACGGCTCCGATCCCGACGCCGTACAGACCGAGCGTAAAGTAGTTGATGTCTGCGAAGTTCCAGCCCGAAGCGAATCCGAAGGCGGAAACCATCCCGCCGCAAACGACCAGAACGGGGAACCAGACGCTGAGCATCCCGTCGGCGATCCCGCCGATGATCACCGTCGCTGGACCTGTCTCTGTTTGATCGGCCAGTTTCTTGGTCGGGCTGTATTCATCGCTGGTCGAATACTCCGTCCACTTTCCGATCAACCATCCGGCCATCAAGCCGACAATGACGCTGAACGCCACTCCGGGAATGACCCCGAACACAAGCGTTCCGGGGGTTCTGGGCATCAAGAAGTAGGCCAGGAAAATCGCCATGACGGCAACCAGCGCGGTCGACGAGTTGATACCTCGCGCCAGCGCGGCCAACAGATTCTTCTGGGTCGCCTCTTCTCCAGTCCGCACCGTATAGATGCCCAAGATCGACAGGAAAATGCCCACGCCCGCGATCGCCATGGGCAGTAGCAGGGCTTGTAACTGGGCCTGGATCGGCGACATGCCTTCCGGCAGTAAAGGGACGATCGAGAAGGCTGCCACACCCAACGCGGCCGTCGCCAGGATGGAACCGCAGTACGATTCGTACAGGTCGGCCCCCATACCGGCCACATCGCCCACGTTGTCTCCCACGTTGTCGGCGATCGTCGCGGGGTTGCGCGGATCGTCTTCCGGAATCCCCTGCTCGACTTTGCCCACCAAGTCGGCTCCGACGTCGGCAGCCTTGGTGAAAATACCACCGCCCACACGAGCAAACAACGCCTGGGAACTGGCTCCCATCCCAAAGCAAAGCATGGTCACCGTGATGTCAAACAATGTTAACGGGTCGTAGCCTAAGGCCGGAACCAGCCAATACAGAACGGCGAACCAAACCGTAATGTCGAACAAACCCAACCCGACCACCGTCAGGCCCATCACCGCTCCCGAACGGAAGGCCACCTGCAGACCGGCGTTCAACGACTGCTGGGCGCCCGCTGCGGTCCGATTGCTGGCAAACGTGGCGGTCTTCATACCGCACCAGCCAGCCAGACCGGAAAAGAAACCACCCGTCAGGAATGCGAACGGCACCCATCGGCTGAGTGCCTCCAGGCCGAACGAGGCCCAAGCCAACAGCACGAAGATCACCGCGAAAAAGATCGCCACCACCTTGTACTGTTGCCACAGATAGGCGTTGGCACCCTCGCGTACATAGCCGGCGATCTCCTGCATCCGTTCGGTGCCCTCATCCGCGGCCATCATCGTTTTGAAGAACAGATAGGCCTGGATCAGTGCAATGACGGAGCCGATAAAAGCGACTCCCCAAATAAAGTAAACGATCAACACATTCTCTGCGGATCCCGAAGCAGCGTCGGCCGCTAGTGAAGTGCCGCATAAACCAACCAGCAACAGAACCGCGGTCATCCCGACGATGCGGCTCCAGCGGGAAAGAAAACCTTGCTGAAACATGCTCATAGAACCTCGTTTTTGGTGATCAAAAAACCAAACTTCCAATCGTTTATCGGTTTCCCAAGCACATGCTTGGGGGAAGGTGGGATATCGAATCGCCCGGTGTATCCCGAGTCATGGAGGTGAGTTTATCTCTTGCGGCGTGTTTCTGCAACCGCCTGCCCTTCCGGCTGGCGCGGTTTCTGAGTATCCTGCTTTGGAACAGATCCGACGTGGTGATCAGAGGTCACCTGGGATTGCTAAAATCGATGCATTGCCTGCTTGTCACGTCCTCAGTTTCTAGAAACGAATAAATCATGAGCGATGCAAATCGGCCGCCCTATTGGTTGGGTTTCGACCTGGGTGGGACCAAGATGCTGGCCAAGGTCTTCGACTCGGATTTCCGCGAGATCGGTCGGGAACGCAAACGTACCAAAGGCCATGGGGGGGTGGACGATGGCTTGGATCGAATCAATAGGACGATCCAGGGCGCGTTGGAAGATGCGAAGATCCAATCCAGCGACTTGGGTGGAATCGGTGTTGGGTTTCCCGGGCCGGTCGACATGCAGCGCGGCATCATCCTGGAAGCAGTCAATCTGGGTTGGCAGAATATGCCTCTTCGCAAGTTCTTGAAGAAGGAATTCGGATGCGGTGCCGTGATCGCCAACGACGTGGACGTCGGTGTTTATGGCGAGTATCGGTTTGGTGCTGGTCGAGGTTCCCGTTTTGTCATCGGGGTTTTTCCCGGCACGGGGATCGGAGGCGGTTGCGTGTACGAAGGCAAAATTTTTCGCGGCACCCATAGTTCCTGCATGGAGATCGGGCATCTGCAAATCGATCCACACGGCCATCTGTGCGGGTGCGGGCATTTTGGATGCTTGGAAACGGAAGCCAGCCGTCTGGCGATCGCCGCCGAGGCCGCTAAGGCCGCTTGCCGCGGCGAGGCGCCGCATCTACTCGATCAGATCGGGGCAGATCTGCGAGAGATCCGCAGCGGGATGCTGGCCGAGGCCATCCAGCAGGGTGATAAGGTCGTCGAAAAGATCGTTCGGCGAGCGGCGGAGAAGATCGGCGTCGCGGTGGGAAACCTGGTGACGACCATGTGTCCAGATACAATCATCCTCGGTGGCGGGCTGGTCGAGGCCATGCCGAAGCTGTTTGTGGATGTGGTCCATTCGATGGCTCGCAAGACTGCGATGAGCCCCTATCGGGATAGTTTCCAAGTCATTGTCGCTGAACTGGGTGACGATGCCGGAGCACTGGGAGCTGCGGCCTGGGCAGCCGAATGCCTTGCCGAATAAGGAATCACAGGAATCATCGATGAAGACACTGCTGCTGATGAGACACGCCAAGTCCAGTTGGGAGGATCCGGCGGTGACCGATCATGATCGGCCGCTGAACCCGCGCGGCCTGCGGGATGCACCAAGGATGGGCCAACTGATCCAGCAACAAAACCTGACACCGGACCTGATCATCGCCTCGACCGCCCAGCGGGCTCAACAAACCGCGTACCTGGTCGCCGAGCCATGCGAGTATCACGCGCCGATCGACTCGACAAGGCAACTCTACCTGGCCGCGCCCCACGAATATATCGCTTATCTGCGATGCCTGGACGACCAACATGACACGGTGCTGGTCATCGGGCACAATCCGGGATTAGAGGATCTGCTGGAATCCATCACCGGTTCGTACCAGGGCATGCCGACCGCCGCGCTGGCCCATCTGCGTCTGACAATCACCACTTGGCAGAAGTTTTCGGCCAACGCCGACGGACAACAGATCCATCTGTGGCGTCCCCGCGACCTGTAAGGATCCTTCGGGAGCAAAGGGGCGCTTGGCATGGCTCTTCGGGCTCAGCCGTCCGAACTCCGACGGCTCGGAGAGCCATGTTACGTGGGGTGCGGCCGAGCGCACCGCGAGGCCGCGTTAGGCGATGTTGCTGCGTTTGGTGATCGCTTCGAGCGTTTCTATGGGTACCAGGGTGTTCAAACTACCCGATCGAAAACCTTCGATATCCAGCGTCACGAACCGAAAGCCCAGCTCTTTCAGGTACTGGACCAGCGGCTCGCGAAAATCCGGTTCGCAGACCCGCTGGATGTCGTCAGGGGGAACCTCCAACCGAGCCAAATCGCCCTGGTGGTACCGGACGCGAACCGTGCCCAGCCCATGGTCGCGCAAGTACCGCTCGGCGCGATCGATCATCTCCAGCCGCTCAGGCCAAACCTCCTCGCCGTATGCCACGCGACTGGCCAAGCATGGCATCGCGGGCTTGTCCCACGTTGGCAGTTCCCAACGAGCTGCCAATCGACGTACGTCCTGCTTCGTGAATCCACACTCCGCCAACGGGCTGCGCACCGCATGTTCCGCAGCAGCCTGCAACCCTGGGCGATAGTCGCCCAGATCATCTGCGTTGGCACCGCTGAACACGACCGCGACATCCAACTGCGGAGCGATGTGCTGAATCTGCTGGTACAACTCGTTCTTGCAGTGGTAACAGCGGTCTGGGGAATTCTGGACGTATTGAGGGTTATCGAACTCTCGGGTGTCAAGCACCATGTGGCGGATCCCGATCAGCTCGGCTAACCGCTTCGCCTCGTCCAATTCGCCTGCTGCCAGGCTCGAGCTGACGCCGGTCACCGCCACCGCTCGATCGCCCAACGCGACGTAAGCCGCCTTGGCCACCACCGTGCTGTCCACACCAGCCGAAAAAGCTACCGCACAACTAGGGAATTCGCGAATGAATTCCAGCAATTCATTGCCTTTTCTCTCGATATCGTCCATCGTCAAACCTCAAGCGTCGCTTGATGATGTCATTTCACAAAAAAAGGCAATCCCTCCACCGCAATGCCGTGGCAGCGAGCTTTGCGAGAGCCCGCAGAGTAAGGGGGGTGCCTAGGCACCGAGTTGTGTGATCCGCCGGAAGGTTCAGCCGGATTAGCGACTGTCCACGACGGCTATACACGCGATCGGCACCGATAATTCGGCCCCCAAGCGGTTCTCGTTATCGGCTCACCCAAATATGTCACCGCTCACGAGCATGGCAGAGGAAATTGCCAAGGAGAATCAATGTTCTCCCATCGCTTATCTTACCAGCTTTTATCCAGCCGTGCAAATATGGCTACCCATTTTCAATGCTTCAAAAGGTGCCACCCACCTATCTATTGACAAAGCTGGTTGGTTGAATAGAATTCATGAAACAAGGAGACATAACATGGGACGATCGCTACGAAGTGAGCAATTCGATGCAGACGA
>REEF01000200.1 GCA_007695205.1 Planctomycetaceae bacterium | reverse complement strand
AGATGGCCTCCGAGCCTCGCTCGCCCGTGCGGATGCGGATGCAATCTTCCAGCGGCAGCACGAAGATCTTGCCGTCGCCGATCTCACCCGTCTCGCCGGTCCGCCCCCCTTTGAGGATCGCGTTGATCGTCGGTTCGACGAACTCTTCGTTCACTGCGATTTGCAATTGGACCTTTCGCAACAGGTTGACCGTCAACTCGCGACCTCGATAAACCTCGGTCTGACCCTTCTGACGACCGAATCCCTGGCAGTCCATCACGGTCAGTCGCACGACTTCGACTTCGCTTAACGCCTCTTTGACGGATTCCAGTCGATTGGGCTGGATAATGGCAATAATCAGTTTCATGGGAAATATCCTTCACAGGTTGATTACAAATCGGGGCTCGCCTGGAATCCCACGTGGATGCTTTCGTAACCCGAAGCGTCAGCGAGGGAATCCAGGCCAAGCGGCAATTCAAAATCTAACGCCCTGCTGCCGGCGTCACAACCCCCGACTCGCGTCTTTGAAGTTGCGCATTTCGTCAGACTTCGCCCCCGCCGAGCTCGCTCGGTGGTGCGGTGATTCTGCACTAGCGTGGAGCTTCGCGCCCCAAGTAAGGATCGGCGAAGAAATAACTGTCGGATTTCGTGTGGTGGTACCCAACGCGAACGGGGTCGGGAGTCGTTTTCGGGCAACAACGAACCAGGTGGGAAACGCTCTCTCCGAAAACGACTCCCGACCCCTTCCGCAAAACGCCACACTAATTCATCTGCCGATCCTAACCGAATCATGCACTCCACCGAGCGAGCTCGGCGGAGACGATGCGCAACTTCAAAGACTCGCGTTGGCCGTCGGTCTGTCATCGTCAATTCAGCCGAGCAGCAGTTGCAGGTCGTCGGCGGTCAGTTGGCGGATCAGGCTGTTGTTCTCCGAGATGATCGCGTCGGCCAATTCGCGTTTGCTGCGTTGCAGTTCCAGGATCTTTTCTTCGACCGTGTCCTTGCAGATCAACCGATAGGCGAACACGTTTCGGGTCTGGCCCAGACGGTGCGCCCGGTCGATGGCCTGGGACTCGACGGCCGGATTCCACCAGGGGTCGAGGATAAAGACATAGTCGGCGGCGGTCAGATTCAACCCGTGACCGCCGGCTTTCAGGCTGATCAAAAACAAGGGGCACTGCGGGTCTTCCTGGAACTGTTGGACGACGGCCTTGCGGTGCCGCGTCTGCCCGTCCAGGTACTGGTAGGGGATTTTCTGCTGGTCCAGTGTCCGGCGAACCAGGGCCAGCAGGCTGGTGAACTGCGAAAACACCAGTGCCTTGTGCCCCTCGTCGATGACCTCACGCAGATGTTCCATCAGGACTTCCAGTTTGGCACTGGGGTCGCCGGCCCGTTTTTCGTCCAATAAACCGGGATGGCAAGCCGCTTGGCGCAGACGCAGCAGGGCCTCGAGCACGTGGATCTTCGACTGCTCGAACCCGACCTGCTCGACACGCTGCTTCAAAGACATACGGTAATACGAACGCAACTCGTCGTACAATCTGCGCTGTTTGGGGGCCATCTCGCAGTACACCGTCTGCTCGGTCTTCTCCGGCAATTCGGTCAAAACCTGCTCCTTGGTGCGGCGGAGGAAGAAAGGGCGTAACGCCTGGGATAACAGTTGCACGGCCTGATCATCCTGCTGACCTTGCTTGACCAGCGTCTGGAAGGTGCTGGTGCGGCCCAGGATCCCGGGGTTTAAGAACTCGAACAAGGACCAGAGTTCTCCCAGATGGTTTTCCACCGGGGTTCCGGTCATCGCCAAACGATGATCGGCTTGCAGCAAGCGACAGGCCTTCGAGGCCTGGGAGTTGGCGTTCTTGACGGCTTGCGATTCATCCAGGATGGCATAGTCGAAGTGGATGTCCTTCAGCTTGACAATATCGCGGCGCAATGTGCCGTACGTGGTGACCAGCAGATCACCCTCGCTCAACTGTTCCAAAACCTCCTGGCGTTTGGTGCCCGTGTAATCCAGTACGCGTAACCGAGGCGTAAAGCGGGCGGCTTCATCGATCCAATTGAACACCAGGCTCTTGGGCATCACGACGATCGACGGACGGCGGGTCTCTTGCTGCTTCAGCCTGCGGGTGCGACGAGCTTGTAACAAGGCCAATACCTGGATCGTCTTGCCCAGTCCCATATCGTCGGCCAGACAGCCACCGAAGTGGAAGGTACGGAGGAAATCCAGCCAGCCTAATCCTTCCCGCTGATAGTTGCGCAGTTCCCCACGGAACCCGCGTGGCTCCGAGCGGGCTTGAATCCCGTCGAACGAACGCAACTGCTTGCGCAGACGGTCGAACGAGGCATCGAAGGTGACTCCGTCCTGAGCGGCCAACAGCGCATCGAGCAGCAGCGCCTGAGAGGGCCGGAAACGTAGCGTGTCATCCTCCTGCTGGCCCAGTTCGATCAGATTGCCAAAACGTTTCAGCCATTCTTCCGGCAGGATGCCTTGCGTGCCGTCGTCCAGTCGGATCGATTTCTGGCGGTTCCGCAGCGCTGCCAACACACTGGGCAACCCGACCTGGATCCCATCGAATTCGATCTGCCCATCGACCTCGAACCAGTCGAGGTTCGACTTGACGTTCAACTGGTAACTGCCAGCGCGGCGGAGCAACCGGCCTTCGGATTCGACCCACCAGCCCTGGGAAGTCAACTGTTCCACCAGTAGCGTCAGCCGATGAGCCGAAAAGAACAGATGAGCTTCCTCTTGCCGGTAGGCAGGCGTTGGCGACAGTCCCAAGTCCGACAAGCGGGCGATCAGCTCCCGCTCTGCCTGCAGATCGCGATGGATGACTCGCATCGATTCCGCATCGAAAAACGACGATTGCGTGGACTGCAACGAGCATTCGAATCGCTCTTCGTACAAAAAGCCGACGTTCGCGAACAACGTGGAAGAACGCGAGTAGCGATCCGGGGACTGGATCGCCAGCTTGCCACGCGGTACCCCTTGCACGTGTTCGACTCGCAAGTCCTCCGGTAACTCGACGGTCGGCACGTTCGGGTGTCGCCACAGCCACTCGAAAAACTCCTGCTGGTCCTGTTTCGGTACCTCGATTCGCGGAGTGCGACGTAACGCGGCAGCCCACGAAAAGTGCTCGGCAGCATCCAGGCGAGCCATGGACTCGGGGAAGATGACCAGTCCGTGAGCCAGCATCAGGATTGGATCATTCAGCGAACGAGCCTGACCGTCGCGAAATAACTGGCCGCTCAACCCATACGATTCGGCGTTCGTCTCTGCTTGCACCTGTAACCGCAGCCGCCAAGGGCTGCCGTCGTCCCAGGCCAGCGGTTTGCCTTCTTCGACCGGGACCGAGGATTGTAAATACCAAACCAGACGCCCCGTGGCGCACAGCCGCGGCAGGACCACATCGTACAAAGCGGGTGCGATCACCAGCCGCGATGTTTGCTGGGCCTGATAGTAGCTGTTGATATAGTAGGGACGCGACTCGATTTCGTCGTCCAGTTGGTTTCCCATCAGTAACCCGATCAGACGGCATTCCTCGGGATCGCTCAAGGGCCCCGTTTCGCCACGCCGTAGCTGGAGTCGCTTGAATTGCCCCCAACCACCGTCCCGCAAGCTCGCGCGATGGTGCAGATCAAGCACCAAACCGCCGCGTTGCAAACTGGCGCTGATATCGACAGCAAACCAAGCCTGGACCGCATGCTTGGCAGAAGGCTGCCGATGATTGTTAGACGAAAGGAGGGGGGCGTCCTGGTCGGCGGCCAGCATGGGGACCAGATTTCGCCAAGTGGGCTGCGTCGAATGAGATACTGTCAGGGACTTGCTGGCCGCCGGGACCGGTTGAAACGTTCCGTCGATGATCTCGGGATCTTCATCGTCCGAAAGCAGGTCGTCCGCATGCAATATGACCAGGTCTTCCGGAATACGCTCCTCGGCGAAGATCCTCTGTCGTTGGACTTCGCACAGCGTCGCCCAGATGTGCTTGCACAAATGGCCGTTCACATAGCGAGGGCAAGTGCAACGGGCCACGATACTGCCAGCGCTCATCTCCTGGACGTCAATGGTCACTCGGTAAACCGAGTTGCTCGAACCGAACACGACGGCATCGACCGACGCGGAATCGGCCGTTACCCGAAGAACCCTTCCTCGCCGAAAATAATCTTCGCCACGTAGACGAGTGACCTGATCAAAGGCGTAACGGCTTTCCAACAAGAATGGCATATTTGAACTTTCCTAGGGTTAACCAGACGCTGAAAGGCTCCGCCCAGCGTTGACGATGGAAATCGGGGGCAGCGATCAGGAAGCGGCTGCGAATCGCATGAAAATTTCGCCTCGGCCACTTTCGAGCAGGTCGCCATGATACATGGAGTAGCTGGCCGCCAACAGCTCGTCAGGCATCGAAAAACCGGTCTGCATCAGATGCCGAACCAGCAACCGCAGTGCAATGGGCTGAGATCGGCAAGCGTAGCGAAAGCTGGGCAACATAGGTGGCGGCTTTTGGCCCAGCAGCACCAGCGTGCCGCGACGCATCCCGGCCCCATGCCGGATGCCGCATTCCCCCAACACCAGCACGGTTCCGGCCAGCATATTGAAGCCTACCAGATCGCCCACCTGACCACCGATCGCGACCAATCCGCGACGCATGGTGTGCCCGATTTCGTTGCCGGCATCTCCATCCACCAAGATCTGGCCACGCGTCATGCCTCGAGCGCTGCCTCGGTACGCAGCACCGACCAAATGGCCCGCTCGGCCATGCACGTGGATATGACCGCCGTGCATTTCGGCCCCCAACCAGTCGCTGACGTCCCCGTCCACAACCATCTGGCCGCCTGTCATTTCGCTGCCCACGTGCCGACCCGCGTTGCCCAGCACACGCATCCTTCCCGACGCCATCTGGGCGCCGATCCAGTGTACGCCGGCCAGATCGCCCTGCCAGTGAACTGTCGCGTCGGAGGCATCCCCCGAGACTTCAAAAAAATCGCCTACACAAACTTGGACGTTGCCGTGAAAAATCTCCAGACGCTCGATCTCGGCGACCGATTTGTCCCGTAACCGATCGGGCGTGATGCCCTCGACCTCCAGCGGAACCTGGGAACCCGTGTGCAAGCGTAACCGCAAAACCATGTTCCAATCCTTGTGCGGTAAGGCCGGAATACGCAAAAATAACCAGCATCATGATAACGAAATGACCCGGTGGCGAATAGGGGCGGCGGCCAAGGAGTGATCACCATGCAAGTGGGCGGAATCGTCTTGTGCGGCGGACAGAGCCGTCGCATGGGCACCTCGAAAGCCATGCTGCCCTTCGGGCCAGAACCGATGCTGCAACGCGTCGTGCGGTTGCTGGGCCAGGTGGTGCAGCCGTTGGCCGTGGTTGCCGCACCCGGTCAAGAGCTCCCTCAGTTGGACTCGCAGATCCTAATCGTCCGTGATCGGCAGCGTGGCCGCGGACCGCTCGAGGGCCTGCGCTCCGGCCTGGCGGCCCTGCAACCGGTCAGCGATGCCGCCTTTGTCACCGGGTGCGATGTGCCCCTGCTCCAGGCCGGTTTCATCCAGGCGATGATCCAAGAATTGGGCTCCCAAGAGATAGCGGTACCCATTGACGGCCAGTTTTTTCACCCCCTGGCGGCAGTGTATCGCACCCGAATTATACGGCAAATTGACCATCTTCTCAGTCAAGCCATCTATAAACCGCGCCTGCTGTTCCATGAAGTGTCCACCTGCCAAGTGCCCGTAGATCGCCTAAGCCGCGCAGACCCTCGATTATTATCACTGATCAATGTGAATCGGAGAGAAGACTATTTGGCCGCGTTGGCCGAGGCTGAATTCGAGCCCCCGGCCCATTTTTCATTCTGAGGCCTTGCTTTCTGTAAATCGGGGGGTGGGTCATTCGTTTGGAATCGGTTAATATGAAAGTAGATGGTGTGGTCCTGGCCGAGGCTCGAAACGAACCGATGCCGGGAATTGAGGAACGAAAGATTTTTTGAAATGGAAAGGGAGAACGACAGTGAAGCGGTTTTGGACTCTCGTCATAGTATCCGCCCTATTTTCCGCCGGTTGCACCCCCCCGCCTGCTGCTACGGTAAGTATCGATTCGACCGATGGTCCGCCGAGCACGACGACCGACGCTTGGCACACGACGACCGACGCTTGGGATACGACCACTGACGCTTGGGATACGACCACCGACGCCTGGGATGCGCCGACCGACGCCTGGAACACAACCACTGACGCCTGGGGCACGTCCATCGACGACGACGGATTTGGCGACCCCTAATCGTTTGGACGCTGTTCCTATCGATGGTGTCAGATGGGCCGGGCGGCCTGAGCCAGAAGCTGCTCTTCGTTGCGCCGATGATTGACCAAGCGGCGCTCGAGCCCACGGTACTGGTGGTCGATGTCGTCCCAAGTCGAAGCCGGACAGATCGTCGTTCCCGCCAGCTCGTGCAGGTGGTCTAACTGGTCGAGCAACTCGGGATGCTCGGCGTTCAACTCCTCGAACCGAATTCGCAGCTCCGGCCGGGACTGCGACAAAGCCGACAGATGCCGTTCATCTTCCTCTAAATCGAACAGGTTCCGCAGCTTGCAGGCCAATTCGTTCAGCATCTGTGGAACATCTTCGATCGGGACGGCTGGCTGATGATAGTGTTCATCCACATCAGCCTCGGCAATGTCCTCCAGCAGAGCCCCCAATTGGCACAACAAATCGTGCAAGGCGGTTCGCAAGGCTGCCAATTCACGATCGATTCTTTGGCTCTTGTTGCTCATCCTACACCCCCCTTGAAAACTGGCGTGTCGCCCGTGGTTCGTTCGTAGGAAACCGACACAACACCATCCTGACGCAATTCCGTGCCCATTCGGTAATTTTCGCCATTTTCTTCCCGATGTCAAGTTTGCGGTCGTTCAGAGTCTTCGGTCGTAGGATGCGTGCACGGTGCGCGCATCTTTGTAGGTTGGGAC
>REEF01000269.1 GCA_007695205.1 Planctomycetaceae bacterium | reverse complement strand
TCGTCGTCATCGACGGGCGGTTTCTTCCTGAGCTTCAAGGGGGCGGTGTAGACGTACAGATAATGGGGCACGCCGTCGACTTTCGAGTCCATCGTGATCGTCTTGTCCGGCGTAACGCCTCGGATGCCGTAATCGTGCGCCACGATGCGGGAACCCGGCTTGAGTTCCTGTAGTTGCGGGATCAGCCGTGCATTCATCTCGGGCAGCAGGTACAGCGTGACCACGGTGGCCGGTGTCAGGTCGACGGTAAACACATCACGCCGCTGGACGGTCACCAGATCCTGGACGTTGTTCCGCTGGATATTCTCCAGGGACTCGCGCACGCGGACCGGATTGATGTCGTAACCGATCGCTCGGCAGCCATATAACTTGGCCGCCCTCACCACGATCCGTCCATCGCCGCATCCCAGATCGTACAACACGTCATCCTTGGTGACCTCAGCCAATTTCAGCATCTTGGTGACCACGTCGCTGGGAGTGCCCACATAGACAACGTCGGGCGTCCGGCCGCCACCTTCGTCGTCGCTCGTTGCGGCCCGGGCTGCCAACGGCAGTAGCCATACGACCAGCGCAACGAATAGAAAGATCTTTCTGGACATCAGACCATTCTCCTAACGCGGCCCTCGGCCGCGAGCCAAAAGTAGCACGGATGGCAAAGCCGGGGCACGGACGAGCCGCGCAGTGTCGAACGAGATTGCAAAGCCTGCGAGACTCTTGTCCGTGCCTCGGAAGTCAGACAACGCTTGTTTGTTTAGCCGATGCGGCTTTTCGTGGCAAGAGCCCCCCGGTGGCCAGCAGGCCGAAGATGCCTTACAATGATCGGCTTAGGTATTCCAACATTTCCCAAACCTTCTGTATTCGAGACGGCGATTCTTCATGAAAGTCAAGCAGTTGCCCCAGCGGCATCAGGTCAAGCAGGCGGATACCTGGGATCTGAGCAGTCTGTTTTCTAACGATCAAGCATGGGAAGAGGCTTTCCAGCAATACGGTGAACGGATCGCCGATTACGATCGTTTCCGAGGCCGCCTGAGCGAAAGCCCCGCCGTGTTGGCGGAGTGCCTGACGATGGATGCAGACCTGGATCGGCTGGCCGAACGACTGGGAACCTATGCTTTCCTAAAGACGACGGAAGATCAGACCAACAGCCATTATCAGGGCCTGATGGCTCGCTTTCAAAACGTGGCAACGCGCGCCGGTCAGGCGGCCAGCTTTATCCGACCAGAGGTCCTGTCCATGGCCGCAGCCAAGCTGAATGCGTGGCTGGACAGCGACGATCTGGCTCCGTACCGCCTGCTGTTGCAGCGGATCATCCGCTTCAAGAAGCATACGCTGGGCAAGAAAGAGGAAGAACTGCTGGCCATGCAGGGCGAGATGGCCGGGTCGGCGGCGAGAGCGTTCCGCCAACTGCATGATGCGGACCTGAAGTTCGGAATGGTGACCGACGACCAAGGCGAACGCATCGAGTTAAGCAACGCGACGTTCCACCAATTGCTGCTGTCACCCAAACGAAGCGTCCGGCGCACCGCCTTCCGACAGTACTACGAGCAATTCCAAGCCCATCAGAATACCCTGGCCGCGACGCTCAGCGGTTCGATCCTGACCGACGTCTACTACGCCAAGGCTCGCGGCTATGAAAGTTCCCTGGCGGCGGCTTTGTTCCCGGACAACGTGCCGGCCAGCGTCTACGAAAACCTGATCGCCGCCGTCCACCGCCAACTGCCGTCGGTGCATGGCTACTTCGATCTGCGACGCCGCAAGATGAAGCTGAAGGACATCCACCATTACGACACGTACGCTCCCATCTTGAGCGAAGTCAAGGTGCGGCGGACGTGGAACCAGGCGGTGACAGACGTGGTCCGAGCACTCGAACCGCTGGGCAGCGAGTACTGCCAGGTGCTCGAACAGGGCCTGAAAGGCCGTTGGTGCGACCGTTATCCAAACCGGGGCAAACAGAGCGGTGCGTTCAGTTGCGGCACGTTCGACGGCGATCCGTATATCCTGATGAATTACAAGCCCGAGGTGCTGGAAGATACGTTCACCCTGGCCCATGAGGCCGGGCATTCGATGCATTCCTACTACTCGGCACGTCACCAGCCGTTTGTGTATTACGACTATACGATCTTCGTTGCGGAAGTGGCCAGCACGTTCAACGAGCAATTGTTGTTCCGGCACTTGATGCAGCGAGCCCGCGATGATCGTTATCGCGCGTATCTGATCAGTCGCGAGATCGATAGCATCCGCGCCACGATCGTGCGGCAGACGATGTTCGCCGAGTTCGAGAAGATCACGCACGAGATGGCCGAGGCCGGCCAGCCGCTGACCGTCCAGACGTTCCAAGATGCCTACCACGGTCTGTTGCAGCAGTACTTCGGACCCGACTTTGCCTTGGACGACCAGTTGGCGTTGGAGTGTTTCCGCATCCCGCACTTCTACCGAGCGTTCTACGTCTACAAATACGCCACCGGGCTGGCTGCCGCCATCGCGCTCAGCCAACGCGTGCTGAACGGCGGTCAGACGGAATTGGATCAGTACCTGGGCTTCCTCCAAGCCGGTTGCTCCCAAGACCCCCTCGATCTGTTGCGCGACGCGGGAGTCGACATGAGCCAGCCCGAGCCGGTCGAGACGGCGTTGAAACACTTCGACACGCTGGTCCAGCAATTGGACGACCTGCTATGATCCGTCCGCATCCGATCACCGGAAAACGAGTGATTCATTCGACGAGTCCTCCTTCACTAATTGCCCCAGCATTCCCAATATATGCTCCTGACCCCTTTGTTGCCCCCGACGACGGTGTGTGCCCCTGAAGTGACCGTTTGTGGCCCGGCCGTTTGTCCTCCGGCGGTCCGACGAACTCGATGGGCTTTTCAGATCGCGGGACCACGACGACATGAAACGGCGAGGTCAGTGCCATGGTCACCATGTCGTCGGGACCCGGACTCTGCTGCTGGACGAAGACCTTGATCTTGTCGTTTTCCACGATGCGAGCGATGCTTACCGAATATCCTCCCGAAGGCCGTGTCCCCATGAAGGCACCGATCACCATGTGCTCTTGAAAATCAATCTCGGGCACATCGGGGATGGGAACGTTCTTGCCAAACATCGTCTTCCACAACGAACTCCAGCTTTCCGCGTCACGCACCACTTCCCGTCGGGGTGTGCTCTGCGCCGAATTCCAACCGGTCCACTGCTGGGAGATCGTAACGGCTTCGCCTTCCTTGTCATCTTGGTCGCCGCTGGCAGATCCTAGGTCGCCGGGCGGCGGGATGCTGGCGCCCACATCCATGGCAGGCCCCCCGGGCTTTCGCCGGTAATCGCCCCGGGTCGGGTCCCGGAAAAGCACTTCCGGATCCGTGATCACTTGGCACCCGGGCCCCATGAAGCGGTCCTCGACCTCGCGGGTGTAGATGTTGTTATCGATCTCGCCGGAGATGTCCTCCGCCAAACCGTACAGGATGTTGTTGCGGATGATCAGACCTTGCGGCGGGCTGGGACTGCCGCTGCGCTGGCCGAGGATCCCGGTGGCCCAGGCCGTGTTGGGATTGAGGTTCACGAAGGTGTTGTGGAAGAAGTGGATATCCTTGATCTCCCGCCCGCCCACTCGGCCGCTGTTCCACATCGCCACGGCCACGGCCGATCGTTTCCGGCCGTCGATGACGTTGTTGCGAAAGACCAATCGCTCGGCGTTGCGGTTGATGGCCACCGTGTTATGCACGTAGTTACCTTCGAACAGGATGTCGGCACACCCTTCGTAGAAATTGAGCCCGGAGGAATGCATGCCGAAATGATCCAGCACAACATTGTCCCGCAGCACGCCGTGCTTGGCCTCGTAGTGCCGGATGCCCGAGCCGGAATTCTTCTCCAGACGATTGCCGCTCAGCCGGAAGTGGTTCGTGCGGTTCACATAGATCCCGACCGTCCAACCGGGACAGTGGTAGACGGAACAGTTTTCCACGACCACATGGTCGCTGTGGTTCAGGCTGATGCCGGATTGTCCGCTGATGAACCGCACCTCGCAATCAGCGATCACCAGATGTTGAGGCCTGGAGCCACGCGATGCTCGAGTCGCTACGGCTCCCGATCCGCCGGAATAACGCTGAATCAAAAAGCCGCGGACCTCGATGTGAGAGGCTTCACCGATCAACAAAATGCCGGTCTTTAACAAAGGATATCCGATGTTCACCGGTTGCCCGTCCTGCAACTGCTCCGGCAACAAGTACACGCGCGTCCGCCCGTCTTCCAGTGGCACAAGGCACCATTGGCCTGGCTGCTCGATGAAACGAGGCGAGTTGTAAAGTGCGTACCGGGTCGTGTCATACGTCCGCGCCTGGAAATGGGGGACATACAGTTGATGCGATTCCGGATCGTAACGTTCGACTCGGGAGAAATACACATGGTTGTTTCCGCCGTGGACACCGATGAACATGCCGTCGTACCAATGCGGATCTTCCTGCACCAATCGCTGTTCGTCTCGGATGACACTAGAAATCCGATGTTCGATGACGTTCGTCCCGTCGGGAGTAAAGGCTGCGATCTGCTGCAGCTTGGTCCAGGTCCGATTCCCCGGATCGGAGTGCAGTAGTTGAAAGGTCAACTTGCGTGCCGGGACCGGCTCAGGCAGCGTGAAGCGTTGCATGCCGGTTTCCGCTGGATTCACTTCCGCCTTCAGGATTTCGTTGCCGTCCGCCAAAAACACGATGTGCTCGGGTACCGGGGTGCTTGCCGGGCGGAACAGGGTGAACCCCATCTCCGAGATGGTGGCGGGCTCGTTCATTTCAACCGAAACCGCGCCTCCGTTGAACGGCTGGATCACCGGGGCGTTGCCCCCGAACGTGATCGCGATCAGCGGCAGAGTCTGGTTGCCGATCGTTCCCGGCTCGTAATAGACGCGGTGCGGGTAGTCGTCGGTCACTGGGTCAGGCGTGTGGAAGAAATCCCCAGGCAGATCGGGGTAGAAGGGATCGGATGGCTTTGGGCTTTGAGCGATCGGCATGACCCGTCGCCCGCCGTCGATCAGAAACAGACGCTGCCACGGGGCCTGCCGAGCCCCTCCGGCGTCTCGATGAGCGACGAAGCGACCGTGATCGAAATTGCTGGACAGATCAACATCCAGATCGGCGTACATGATCTCGCGCCAGCGAGGATTGCCCTGGACTTGTTCGGCCGATTGGCAGCGTTGCCAATCCGTGATCATGTGCGCGCCGTCCAAAATGGCTCGTCCTTCACCGAAGGTACCCGCCGTATTCCCGTCCAACGTGATCGGATGGCCCTCGCTGCCGGAAGCGTTCCATTCAATCTCGCCCACGTAAGCGACGCCTCCTTTGAACACGATCGTTTCGCCGGGCTGGAGTTCCACGCTGCTAGGGTTCCCCGTGGCGTTGCGGTCACCCGGACTGTGTTTCCAGGCGGTTTGCGGAGTCAGCCCGTCGGCCTGATTATCCCCATCGCGGAAATCCACGTAGTAGGTGTTCGCCGAAAGCGGCGAGGCCAGCGTTAGCATCAAAAGAACAACCAGCATCACCGGCAGCCCGCCCAGCAGGCCGCCGGTGTGCATCGACGAATGTCGGATGTGACGTAACACAAAAAACCTGATCATTGAAAACCTCCCGCAGCAATCCCTCGTTATCACCAAAGTCCTGCACACATCCATCCGGCGACTCACCAGACGGCCGCACAAAATCCATGTTACCACACCGACCGCCTCCTGACGATGATCGGAGGGCCGTCGAAGTAGCAGGCACATTCCATGTGCCGTCCGCCGTTATGATAAAATCAACCCACGCGTCCGCCGTTATGATAAAATCAACCCACGCACCTTCTGCTACGGCACATGGAATGTGCCTGCTACGGCAACAACGAGGTCAACTAACCATGAACGACTACGACGAACTGTTGAGTTCGGTGAAAGAACTGGCTGTCGGGCTACAGGCTCTGCATCGGCAAGCGGTCGAACAATTGACGCCCCTCGTGGAAGGCATCCTGCGATCGCGAAGCCGTGACGTGCGACACATCGAGCGGACGCTGGATCGACTGTTGGACCATTGCGGCTACGAGCCGGCGGTGTTACTCTATCGGCGGTTGTGTCGCCACTACTGGGAGATCGACCCGGTCGCGACCGTGGCTTACGTCAACGCCTTTCGCGAACTCTGGGACAGCCCCGATCAAAACACAGTAGCAGGCACATTCCATGTGCCGTCCGCCCCTGTGCCGTCCGCCCATGGATAACATAAACCGTCAGCAAACAGCTCCATCAATCTTGGCTACGGCACATGGAATGTGCCTGCTACTTTGGAAGAACCATGTTGGAACTATTCGATCCAGACGCCGATGTGCGGATTGAAATGGGGACCAGTCTGCCGCATTGGTATCAACCGGGAGTCTCGTACTTTGTCACTTTCAGATCGGAAGACTCGATTCCAGTGGACGTGAGTCGGCGTTGGCACGCAAAGCGCGCCGACTGGCTTCAGCGCCACGGGATCTCGATGCGAAATCGAAATTGGCGGGACCAGCTTGACCGGCTTGATGTGGCGCTCCGCCGCAACTTTCACGACACGTTTTCCCGCCAATTCATGGAAACGCTCGACAGAGGGTTGGGAGCGTGCGTTTTGCGTCGTTGTGAACTGAGCAAAATCGTCGCGGATGCTCTGCTTCACTTTGACGGAGATCGCTACCACATGGGCGACTTTGTGGTGATGCCCAATCACGTCCATGCGATTGTCTGCTTGCTGGGCGATACGGAAATCGAAGCTCAGTGCACGTCATGGAAGCGATTCGCGGCGAAGAAAATCAATCAGTTGTTGAAGGCGCGCGGACGTTTTTGGCAGGAGGACAGCTTTGACCATTTGATTCGATCCCCCGAGCAGTTCGAGGCGATCCGACGCTATATTGCCAACAACCCGTCCCATCTGAAGGCCGGCGAGTTCTATCTGTATCAGTGCCCGGTAGCAGGCACATTCCATGTGCCGTCCGCCCCTGTGCCGTCCGCCCATGGATAAC
>REEF01000448.1 GCA_007695205.1 Planctomycetaceae bacterium | reverse complement strand
TGTCGCTCCCCAATGCCCGAGTTTCGTTGGCCCCACACAATTCCATCGGTTCCCCGCTCGTTTCTCGTTTTGCCCATCTCCCAGACGCATCCCTGACCCGCCGCCGCCCGCACCCTGCTCGACATACCCAGTCATCACCCGACACGTCAATCAACCGCTCGCCGGTACACGCAACCGCTGGCGATACCGAGCAACCGAATCACGCAGCCAGCAAACCGGGAATCCCGCCACCGGTGATTTTCCGACGCAATCGATCAGGTTTCCCAATAACGCCTGATAACGTCCTTTATCAGGCACTACCTACCACAACCGGGCAGGGGATGGCAAATGATTACCGAAGCCGCCCCAAACGTAGTAGTCGGGCGATTTTCGATAGAATGTAGTGGGCTTCTTTTCCGTTGCAGTCAACGCTATCGACGACGGCTCGTCCGAAGTTGGCTGCTGGCAGACAGCATCGGCAATGCCTAAACTAATGCTAGCAGTCCATGTGGCCGCTGAATGGGCTGGGCGACAGCCAATGCGTCGCTCGCTGAACGGTTTTCGTCTTCCCAGCAAGATCGATTCGCAGTAAGTTGCCGCCTTTGAAGGGGGTGGTATCGCGAAGCAGGACGTCATGGATCGGCCGTTTTAGCACGTGAGCAGTGGTCTGGAGTACGGCGAGATTATGCTAAGGTGGGTCGGATTATGGCAACAGCAGACCAATTGAAAGCGTTGTTGAGAAGCTACGTCGAGGGGGATCGGGACCGCTTCCTGACCGTCTCGATGCAGGTCGCTGCCCACGCTGCGCGCCGCGGCAACACCAATCTTGCGCAGCAACTCCGCGAGTTGATCGACGAAGCGAAACGCCAATCCGTGCCCAGTCCATCCCTTGCATCGGTGCCCATCGCCCGGCCGATTGGCGAACTGGCGGATCTGGTCGCGGCGTCCTACCCCAAGACACGACTCGTTGATATGGTGCTGGCGGAACCAGCCCGAAAGTCGTTGGAAAGAGTAATGGTCGAGTATCGGCAGCAGGCGAAATTGCGCAGCCACGGTCTGTCCGCCCGCCGCAAGTTGCTGCTGGTTGGCCCGCCGGGTTGCGGGAAGACGATGACCGCTTCCGCGTTGGCGGGCGAGTTGAATCTGCCGCTCTTGTCTGTCCGACTGGACGGCCTGATCACGAAGTACCTGGGCGAGTCCGCAGCCAAGCTCCGACAGGTGCCCGAGCAGGAAGGGACTCACTACAGCGATCTGTTCGAGCAATACTTGTCCGTCCACGACAAGCCTCGACGTCTGCTGGCCGACTGGCTGCCGCAATACTTCATCAAGACGGCCAGCGGCACGTGGCGAATTCCCGACCAAGAAGAAGGCAAACAACTGGCCAAGCTCCGCGAGGCCGGCACGCTACGGCGGATCAAGCGGTTCGCCAACGCCCTGATCGACGGAGTACCCGTTCGCGACAAGGATCGCCCAGGCAGCGACGCGGATCTGCTCGACTGGCTGCGGCAGTGCCGCCGAGCGGGACTGTACGAGCAAGGCAAGGCAATCTACGAAAAAGGCGGACTGAACCTCGCCAAAGGGACATCATGACTAAGACATTGCATGGCAGAATCCGCGGCAGGACGTCTACCGCAAGTTGGACGCCGCAGGGATGATCAGCCGGATCAGCAAACAAGAATTGCTGCTCCGAGCCCGAGCGAAGGGACTTCACCCGTCATCGCTTTTTTCGTCGCCCAAGACTTCCATTCCAGGAGCCATCCCCATGCAAACGCTAACCACACAAACGACCATTGACACCGACGGCACGATCAACATCCGCGTTCCCAGCAGCTTGCCGCCGGGTCCCGTCGAGGTGGTAGTGGTAGTCCAGCCCTTGCTGTCAATCACGTCGAATGACCGCAAATCCCCGTATCCCTCCGATCGAGGCGTTTGGCAGGGCAAGCTGCCTGACACGGATCTTGACTCGGATCTGCGTGAAATGAACCAAGTTTGGCACGCGAGCCTGGAGGTAGACCAATGAATGCACCCCCTGTTTTCTGCATGGACACTCACGCCATTTACTGGCGGCGTATCGGCTCTTCGCGGCTCTCCGCTGCGGCCGATCAGGTTTTCGAAGACGCGATCCAGGGCAAGGCGATATTGGTTGTCCCCTACGTGGTTGTCGCCGAACTCTTCTACCTGCTTCAGAAGCACGGGCAGTCCGCTCTCTTCGGCCCGTTGCTGGCCGATTTCCGGAATTTTCCTTACTATCGACTTGAGCCGCTGACGCTCTCGGACTTGGTCGCGCTGGACAGCCTTCCTGAAATCCCCGAAATGCACGACCGTCTGATTGCTTTCGCAGGAAAACGTCTCGGGGCCACCATCGTCACCAAAGACGAGCACCTCCGCGCCTCGCAACAACTAACATGCCTGTGGTAGGCGGTTTTCCATCATGTCCAAGAAAACAGCCAGCGCCGTTCAACAGTCCTTCCCGGAGTTTCATTCCGTCCCCGCCATGCCCGAGGGCTACTACAGCGGCGACCGGCCGAATCTGAATCTGCGGCCGTTTGTCGAGCAGCATGCTACGCCCTATGATCCCGAAACCGACGACTACGACGTCGCAGCCTTCAACCAGCCGATCACCTCGACCAAAGCGACCGCGATCTACAACATGCACACGTACTGGTCGAAGAAGCCGCACGACGCGATCCGCCAGTACATCCGCCACTTCACTAAGCCCGGCGATATCGTGCTCGATCCCTTCTGCGGTTCGGGCGGCACCGCGCTGGCCGCGATGATGGAAGGCCGCAAAGCCATCGCCATCGAACGTAGTCCCGCCGCCATCATGGTGATATTTGCGTCTTCTCTGGCGGCCTCAATCTCGGCGAATTGCTCGTCTTCGCTCTGGTCCTCGTAGTGCGCGAGCACTTCGCGAACACGTTCTTCGTCCCAGCCCGAAGTTGCCAGATCGCACGAACGTGATAATATGTAGAAAAGTTATTAGTTAACACTCCCAAGAACAGAACGTTTTTGCTTTTCACTGCGCAATTGCCGAGTTTTTTCGATCACCCCGCTTGCAATTCTCGAAGGTTTGTGTACACATGAACAGCAATCGTGCGTTTGTCCACTGGCTGGCCGAA
The DNA here is from genome assembly GCA_007695205.1 of Planctomycetaceae bacterium. Taxonomy (GTDB): domain Bacteria; phylum Planctomycetota; class Planctomycetia; order Pirellulales; family Pirellulaceae; genus SKKK01. The sequence continues at coordinate 3,911 of REEF01000448.1, read as the reverse complement.
CTCAGGTCTATCGGGAAAAAAGACGTTTTCGACACGTACGGGTCATGTGGTACCGTAAAGTTGACGGGGAGAGGCTTACGCGAAATACGACAGAATGATCCATGGAGTTCGGCGTTCGTTTACGACCGAGGAATTTGAATGAAGCCGCTCTTTTTCCGAAGGATGTTGTGCCGAGAAGGCCTTTATTATACCCTGATGGTGGTTGGTGTCTTCTTTTGGGCGGTATTCTTTGAGGCCAATTTGCTGGTGTTAGTGGCTGGACTTTTGAGTGGTCCATTACTGCTGAATCTGTGGCTGTGCAAACGCTCGCTGAAGGGTATCCGGGTCTCGCGTCGTGTTGTTCGAACGGTCACTGCGGGTCAAACGCTGCCCGTGGATATCCAGTTGGATCATCGCAATAGAAGATCCCATTGGGCGATCACCGTTCAAGACCAGTTGCAGGCCGAGTGGACCAGTCAGCCAGTAACGGCGGTGCAACCGCGGCTGTTCTTCACGTCGGTGCCAGCCGGTCAGCATCGGCGGTTGACCTATCGGATGATGCTGCCGCAGCGAGGCAGGTATCGATTGGGTCCGCTGCGGGTATCGTCGCGGTTTCCCTTTGGGCTGATCAGCGCCAGGCAATGGATTCATGACGAAACCACCTTGACGGTTTATCCGAAGGTTGGCCATTTGTCATCCGTCTGGCAGCGCCGGTACTTCCCTGTGCCTCAGGGCACGATGGGTTCCCGTCGAGCGGGTCGGGCACCGGGAGATTTCTACGCGGTGCGGCACTGGCAACCGGGTGACAGTTCGCGCTGGGTCCATTGGCGACGTAGTGCCCGGCAGGGGCAGTTGATCGTCCGCCAGTTTGAACAGCCGAGCGACAAGCGGCTGATCCTTGTGGTTGACTTATGGCAACCGGCTCGGCCCCAGGCGGACGATCTGCAGCGAGTGGAACTGATCGTCAGTTTCGCCGCCACGGTGTTAGCCGATCTCTGCCATCGGCCGGGCTTCCATCTACGTTTGGTGTTATCGGGAACGCCGCCCCTGTCGATGAGTGGTTCGACCAACGCGGCACTACAAGCCGCAGCGCTCGATCGTTTGGCCGTCGCCCGCGCGGATCACCAAGTCGACGAGGCTGCGGTCTGGCAAACGGTTTGCGAACAGTTTTCCGGTCAGTCAGAGGTCGTGTTGATCAGTCCTCGAGCGGGCACACCGCTGGCCCAGTGCTGGAGCGATTCGGCACCCGCCACCTTGGCCAACCGCTGGCAGATGATCGGTCCTTTGGAACGTCGTTTCTCTGAGTATTTCAAGGCAGGCTAACTTGGATCTTCAGCAACGGATCAACCTGAATTTGGCAGCCATGGCTGTCTTGTCGGCCACCATGGTCGGAATGGGCCAATCCAACCCTTGGCTGCCGCTGGGCGTGGCGTTGGTGGCCGTGGCTTCCTTTTGGTTCTGCGATCGCGGTGGCCAGGTTGTGTTGGATTGGTGGGTGATCAACGTCGCGGTGCTCGGAACGGTAGCGATTGCGGTCTGGCGTTTTGCTCAGGTCAGCGGCGCTCCGGACGCAGCGGTAGCCGCCGATGCTTTGATCGGCCTGCAAGCCGTGATGATGTTCGAACGGAAGACGAGCCGCACTCACTGGGACCTGTTCAGTCTCAGCCTGCTACAGACGTTTTTGGCCTGTGCATTCTACCACGGCCCGCTGTTTGGTCTGGTGTTGGCAGTCTACCTGTTTTTCGTGCTTGTAACGCTGGGTTTGCTGGGCATGCATCGTCAGCAACAGCGCAGCGGCCCTGCGGGCAGTTTGGGTGGTGGGCGAGCGGCTTACGAGGCAGGGCTGCGGACCGATTGGTGGCAGGTTGCCGGTGTTGCGGCGGGCACGCTGATTGTCGGCCCCTTATCGCTGTACCTGAGGCTGCATTCCATCTCCGAGCAACGTGACGGGCGGTCCATCCAGCCTGCTGGTGGGCTCGGGGTGCAATCGTCGGGCTCGAGGGGAATGCCCGACGAACGCTATCAACCCGTCATGTTCACCGCCACCGCGGTACCGTCGCCCGAGCCGCTAGGCGCCGAATTCTGGTGGCGTTTCGGTCGGTTGACCCTCGCCTGCCTCGTGATTGGCGTGGTGGTCTTTTTAGCGACACCTCGCTTCGGCGGCGTGAATGTGTCGCTGATCCGCGGCGGCGGCGGTTCGTGGCAGACCGCTCCGCTTACGTTGCAACGCAGTGTCGGATACGACGATCAGGTGCAGCTTGGCGAAGTGGGTTCCACGCTGGAGAATACGCAAAAGGTATTGGCCGTCCGCTTGCGCCGTCACCGCGACAATGCCGAAGTGCCTCTGCTCGGCACCCTTTTCCTGCGTGGCGCGGTGCTCAGTCATTACAACGGCGGTAGCTGGCAAGGGTCGCCACTTGGGGACAATCCGCTCGACGCGATGCGACAAGCGATCGACACGGAATTTGAACGCCGCAATGCCCCCCTGGAGGTGATCCGTCAAGAGTTCCGCGTTGAACCGATGGATCGGGCCGATCTCTTTTACGTCTGGCCCAGCATTCGAGTCAATCGGGACGTGCGAGTCCAGTTCGACCCGGCCTCAGAGCGATTCCAGCGGGCCGGTACGGTCATGCGACGGCCGTTCAGCTACGACCTGGTAACCGCCGAGCTGGTCGATGGCCGGCAATCGGATCTGGCACCCGCCGTGGCGCCGGTCGAATTGGCCCCGCTGTTGGAATGGCCGTCCGAATCCTTCCCCGCACTGACTCGACTGGCACAACAGTGGATGGACCAGGCGAACGTTCCGCCCAGCGATCCGATGGGGCGAGCTCGATCTTTGGAGCGATCCCTTCGCTCTTCGCCCCGCTTTAGCTATCGCTTGGGCGAACAACCGCGCGATCCGACGTTGGACCCGATCGAGGATTTCATCGTCAACGATCCACGCGGCCACTGCGAATACTTCGCCTCCGCCTTGGCTTTGATGCTTCGCAGCCAAGGGCTGCCCTCGCGAATCGTGGTGGGATTCAAGACCGATGAATTCAATCAGTTAGACCAACGTTACTGGGCTCGCCAGTCCCATGCGCATGCTTGGGTCGAGGCGTACATCCCCGCGGAGGCGATTCCGGCAGCGATTCGTCAGCGGCATCCGTTATTTGATTGGTCACACGGCGGGTGGCTGCGATTGGACCCGACGCCGTCTAGTTTGAGCGAGCTTTCGCTGGTCGAATACATCCGACAGCGTTGGCGCGATTGGCGAACGGCCACGCAGACTGCCTGGACACAGCATGTCATGCAGATGAGCGGCACGCAGCAGTTTTCGCTGGTCTACCGACCGATGCTCAGCACGTTGCGCGAAACCGTGACGCGGTTGGGCGAGGCCCGTTCCGACGGTCAGTTTTCGGGCACGCCTCGGCAACTATTCACCCTGGCGCTGCCCTGGATCATCGCCGCCTCACTCGCGTTCATCGCGTTCGCATGGTGGACTCTCCGGCAACACCGATTCGGAGGAAATCGGCGCAGGCACCTCCGCAAATCCGGCAGTCGCTGGTTGGGAAATGGCCGAGTAGCAAATCAGATCGAATTCTACCGGCGTTGGGAGACGCTCTTGCAGCAATGGGGCCTCGAACGACCGCCGGCCCAAACACCACGTGAATTCGCCAGCCACGCCGCAAGTCGCATGAACGGCAGGGACGAGCAGCCGCAATGGCACGAGGCGGCACAGTGCGTGATCGATGCGTTCTATCAGGTGCGTTTCGGGGGCATGACGCTGGACGATCAGCAGATCGCCGAAGTCGAACAGGCCTTGCAGCAGATTAGGCAAAAGGTTCGCCGAAAACCGGCGGCCATGCCGGCTGTCGAGTAAGCACCCGGCCGAACTTTTCTTGGTGGAATCGGCGGAAGGGGTCGGGAGTCGTTTTCGGGCAAGCTCGTTT
>REEF01000254.1 GCA_007695205.1 Planctomycetaceae bacterium | reverse complement strand
CGACCGGGTCGGGTCGGAGACCCAACCTACGTTGGTTGCGGCCGGAGGCCGCGTTAGGAAAAATGCAGCCTATCCGAGGAGGAGGAGCAATCTGGCAGGGCGAACGGTTATCCTTGGGGCGAAACCGCAGTTGACGGCTTGATGATGGGCGAGAAAACCGCGAAGATAATCCCGGTTTTTAAGACAGGAATTCTCAGTGAAGGCATTCGTGGCGCATGATGGCAGACGCATCCAGTCAAACGGGCCGATCGGTCCTCGAAGATCTCCTCCGGCAGCGAGTTTTGGTGCTGGATGGGGCGATGGGAACGATGGTGCAAACGTTGGAACTGGACGAACGGGACGTGCGCGGCGAGCGTTTTGCCGACTATCATAAGCCGCTCCGCAATCTGATCGACCTGCTGTGCCTGACCCGCCCCGATTTGGTGACTGGTATTCACCGTAGCTACCTGGAGGCGGGGGCGGACATCATCGAGACGAACACGTTCGGCGCGACCTCGGTGGCGCTGGAGGATTTCGATCTGCAGGATCTGGTTCGGGAACTTAACCTGGCTGCGGTGGCGTGTGCCCGCGTCGCCGTGGACGAATTTCGCCAGCGGACGCCGGACCGCCCACGATTCATCGCTGGTTCGATAGGTCCGACGACCAAAACTGCGTCGATGTCGCCGCGGGTCGAGGATCCGGGCTACCGAGCGATCACCTTCGACCAACTGGTCGCCGCTTATTACGAGCAGGTGGCGGCGTTGATGGATGGTGGGGTGGATATCCTGTTCCCCGAAACGACGTTCGACACGTTGAATCTAAAAGCTTGCTTGTTTGCGATCGACCAGTGCTTCACCGACCGGGGCCAGCGTATTCCGGTCATGGCCTCGGTCACCGTGACCGATGCCAGCGGCCGAACCTTGTCGGGACAGACGATCGAAGCGTTCTGGAATTCCATCTCGCATTTTGATCTGCTGAGTGTTGGGATCAATTGCGCTTTGGGCCCCGAGCGGATGCGTCCGTACGTGCAGGAATTATCGCGGATCGCATCGGTATTTGTCAGTTGCCATCCCAACGCCGGGCTGCCCAACGAATTTGGTGGATACGACGAGACGCCCGAGCAGATGGTATCTGTGCTGCGCGAATTCGTCGCCGAGGGCTGGTTGAATATTGTGGGCGGTTGTTGCGGAACCACGCCGGAACACATCCGCGCGTTTGCGGAAATGGTGCGGGGCCAGCCGCCGCGGAAACGACCGGTGCTCGAGCCGTGGATGCGGCTGAGCGGCCAGGACGCGTTCGTCCTACGTCCGGAGAGCAATTTCTTGATGATTGGTGAACGGACGAATGTGACCGGTTCCAAGAGGTTCGCTCGTCTGATCGAGGCCGAAGATTACGAGTCCGCGTTGGATGTGGCTCGCCAGCAGATCGAGGGTGGGGCGAACGTGATCGACATCAATATGGATGCCGATCTGCTGGAAGGCGAAGCGGCGATGACCCGCTTCTTGCACCTGATCGCAGCCGAGCCGGATATCTGCCGTGTTCCGCTGATGATCGACAGTTCCAAATGGTCGGTGCTAGAGGCCGGGTTGAAATGTGTCCAGGGCAAGGCGATCGTCAATTCGATCAGCTTGAAGGACGGCGAGGAGGAATTCGTTCGCCGGGCCCGGTTGGTCCGGCGTTACGGGGCCGCTGTGGTGGTGATGGCTTTCGACGAAGCCGGCCAGGCGACCGAGACGGACGACAAGGTGCGGATCTGCCAACGTGCCTACCGGATCCTGACGGAACAAGTCGGGTTTCCACCGCAGGACATCATCTTCGACCCGAATATCCTGACGGTGGCGACGGGGATCGACGAGCACAACAACTATGCGGTGAACTTCCTGGAAGCCACGCAGCGGATCAAGCAAGCATGCCCGAACGTCAAGATTTCGGGGGGCGTCAGCAACGTGTCGTTTTCCTTCCGCGGGAACGATGCGGTCCGCGAAGCCATCCATGCGGCCTTCTTGTACCACGCGATCCGCGCCGGCCTGGATATGGGGATCGTCAATGCGGGCCAGTTGACCGTGTACGAATCGATCCCACCCGATCTGCTCGAACGAGTCGAGGACGTGCTGCTGAACCGCCGCGAGGATGCCACGGAACGGTTGGTGGATCTCGCCGAGCAGTTTCGCTCGCACGAGAAACGCGAGCAGAAGGAAGACCTGGCTTGGCGAGATGCTACGTTGGCCGAGCGTCTGAAGCATGCGTTGATCAAGGGCATCGATAAATTCGTCGAACAGGATGTCGAGGAAGCTCGACAACACTACGACCGTTGCCTGCAGATCATCGAAGGCCCGCTGATGGAGGGAATGAGCTACGTGGGCGATCTGTTCGGCGAGGGCAAAATGTTCTTGCCTCAGGTGGTCAAATCGGCTCGCGTCATGAAAAAGGCCGTCGCGTACCTGGAACCGTTCATGGCTCAGGAAAAGGCCGACGCGGGCCAAGCGGCTCAGCAGAACCGCGGCCGCGTGCTGATGGCGACGGTCAAAGGCGACGTGCATGACATCGGCAAGAACATCGTGGGCGTCGTGCTGGGCTGTAATAACTACGAGGTCATCGATTTAGGGGTGATGGTACCGGCGGATCGGATCCTGCAGCAGGCCGTGGAAAAGAACGTAGATATCATCGGGTTGTCCGGCCTGATCACACCCAGCTTGGACGAAATGGTTCACGTCGCGCGGGAACTGGAGCATGCTGGGTTCCAACAACCCTTGCTGATCGGCGGCGCGACGACCAGCGCCAAGCACACAGCGGTCAAGATCGCACCTTGTTACAGCCAACCGACGATCCACGTCCTGGACGCCTCACGCAGCGTCGGGGTCGTCGATCGGTTGATCAGTTCTGAAATGCGTCCGGAATTCGTGCGGCAAAACGAACAACTGCAACGGGATTTGGTGGCATCGTTCCAGCAACGCCATGTCAAGCTGGTGTCGTATGACGAGGCGTGTCGGCGGCGCTTCGCCACCGATTGGTCGTCGGTCACCATCGATCGGCCGTCTTTCCTGGGTTGCCGCGCGCTCGAACACTTTCCTCTGGCTCATCTGGTGGACTATATCGATTGGTCGCCGTTTTTCATGGCTTGGGAGCTGAAGGGGAAGTACCCCAAGATCTTTTCCGACCAACGCGTCGGCGCGGTAGCTCGAGAATTGTACGACAACGCCCGACAATTGCTGGACCAGATCATCGCCAATCACTGGCTGACGGCCAAAGCCGTCTATGGGTTCTGGCCAGCCGCCGCCGACGGGGACGATATTGTGTTGTTCACCGATGAAACACGCCGCCAGGAGCGAGCGAGGCTGTACACGTTGCGACAGCAGTGGGAGCGTCGCGGCCAAGAGTGCTTTCGCGCGCTGGCCGACTATGTCGCGCCCCTCGATTCCGGCCGCGAGGATTACGTGGGTGCCTTTCTGGTCACCGCCGGATTGGGTACCGACGAGCTTTGTGCCCAATTCGATGCCCAGTTGGACGATTATAGTTCGATCATGGTCAAAGCCCTGGCGGACCGGTTGGCCGAGGCGTTTGCGGAGTGCTTGCACGAACGAGCGCGGATCGATTGGGGCTACGAACACCAACGACAACATTCGACCGAGGAAATGATCGCCGAACGCTATCGCGGTATCCGACCCGCACCAGGATACCCGGCACAACCGGATCACACCGAAAAACGGACCCTGTTCGATCTGCTGGACGCCCAGCGGCACACGGGGGTTTCCCTGACCGAATCTTTTGCCATGCTGCCGACGGCCAGTGTCTGCGGTCTGTACTTTGCGCACCCCCAAGCTCGCTACTTCGCCGTCGATCGAATCACCAAAGATCAGGTCGAATCCTACGCGGCTCGCAAAGGCATGACGGTCGACGAAGTCGAACATTGGCTCTCACCGAATCTAGCGTACGAACCAGAATAATCACAGGAGATGGCTCAGCATGAATCGGTTTCGTTCCTATCAACTCACGTGGCTCGCCACGATCTGCGTCTCGCTCGGCTTCGCCCCAGCGGTACGGGCCGACACCCAGGAAGGCGAGATCCAGGCTTTAATCGCGGCCATCCGTTCGATCGGCCCGGAAGGCCAGAACCATCGCGAGGCCATGCAGGCGTGGCAACGTCTGGCAGACGTCGACGCTTCCCAGATCCCCGCGATCCTGGCCGGATTCTGCGACGATCCGCTGTCGACCAACTGGCTGCGATCGGCCGTCGAAACGATCGTGGAACGGGATGAGGGTCGATCCCTGCCCATCGATCTGCTGGAGCCGTTCATCCAGGACAGGACGCATGCAGTTCGAGCCCGCCGCCTGGCCTTCGAATTGCTGGTCCAAGTCGATCCGTCAGCCGGGCGGCGGCTGATCCCCGGATTCCTGGACGACCCCAGCTTGGAACTGCGCCGCGAAGCCGTGGCCGAAGCGCTGGATCGAGCGGACGGGCTGATGTCGAAGGATACGTCGAAGGATACGGGACAAGCGGCCGAGGTCTATCGCCAGACGCTGATCGCCGCTCGCGATCCGGATCAAGTCAACCGAGCGGCAACCAAGCTGCGGGAATTGGGCCAGTCGGTGGATCTGGTCAGGCACTTTGGCTTCATCACCACGTGGAAACTGATCGCGCCCTTCGATAATGTCGATAACCGCGGATTCGATACGGCTCACGGTCCCGAGCTGAACCTGGATCCAACAGGCACGTACTTGGGCAAAGAAGGGATGATCGGCTGGATCGATTACACCACCGAAGATCCGTACGGCATGGTCGACTTGAACCAGGTGCTCGGGCGTTTCAAAGGAGCGATCGCGTACGCCTACGCGGAACTCGAAGCCCCCGAACCGCGCGACGTGCAACTGCGATTGGGTTCGATCAACGCGAACAAAGTATGGTTGAATGGCGAATTGCTGACCGCCAATCACGTCTACCACGCAGGCATGTACATGGACCAGTACGTCGGGCGCGGGCAACTGCAGGCCGGCAAGAACGTGATCCTGGTCAAGATCGCTCAGAACGAACAGACCGAATCGTGGGCTCAACGCTGGCAGTTCCAGTTGCGAGCCTGCGACCAATATGGGACCGCCGTGTTGTGCCAGTCCCGGTAACGATCGTTCGAGAAAAAAGGGGTCAGGAGTCATTTGTGCAAAGCACCCGAAGGGCCGGTTCCCGGCAAATGACTCCTGACCCCTTTTTTCTCGGCCATTGCTAACGTAAGCGAACACCTTTCTCCAACAGGAATCCACCATGCTTCGAATCCAACCTCATGGCCTTATCCTGGTCGGTCTGCTGGTCACGGCCGGCGCCGATTGGCCTCAGTTCCGTGGTCCGGCCAGCAGCAGCGTTTCGGCCGACAGCCGTCTACCGGCCACATGGAACGAGGACACCAACATCGCTTGGCGGATCGAGTTGCCCGGGCGAGGCCCGTCCGGTCCCATCCTTGTGAATGATCGGATCTTTGTGACGGCCACCACCGGCGTGCGGCAGGACCGTTTGCTGGTACTGTGTTACGACGCGTCGACAGGCGCTCCGCGCTGGCAACGTCAGTTTTGGGCGACCGGGCGTACGGCCACGCACGAGAGCATCACCGGCGCGGCGCCTACTCCGGCCAGTGACGGTCAACGGATCTACGCTTTTTTTTCGTCCAACGATCTGATCTGCTTGGATTTGGACGGTCATCTGCAATGGTTTCGAGGTTTGTCGCATGACTATCCTCAATCCGGCAGCGATGTCGGGATGGCCTCGTCGCCCGCGATCGTCGACGGCGTGGTGGTCGTTCAGATCGAAAGTCAGGGCGATTCGTTCGCCGCCGGGATCGATTCCCAGACGGGCGAGAACCTCTGGCGAGTCGCCCGAACGAGTCGAGCCAATTGGTCGTCGCCGATCGTGCTACCCGGCCAGGGGGCTCGCCGCACGGCCGTGCTGCTGCAGTCGCCGGGCGGATTGACGGCCCACGAGCCTCGAACGGGTCAGCCGCTGTGGACGCTGGACAGCGGCTGTGCATCCATGAGTTCTTCGGTGTGTCGCGATCGTCTGCTGTTGGTGCCCATGAATGGCTTGACAGCCTTGCGTTTGGGCGACGATTCCGATCCCCCCGAGATCCTCTGGGATTCGCGGCGGATGAGTCCCGGGTCGCCCAGCCCGATCATTCACGAGGATCGTGTGTACACGCTCAGCGGTGCCATCCTGAAATGTGGCGACTTGGCGACCGGCGAATTGATCTGGCAGTTGCGATTAGGAGGCAACCATTGGGCCACACCGGTGATCGCCGGTGACCGGATGGTCTGCATCAACTACGATGGCCAGGCGAATATCATCCGGCTGGGCCGCGAGGAGGGCCACGTCATCGGGCAAGCCTCGTTGGAGCAACCCATCCATGCCTCGCCCGCCCTGTCCGGCGATGCGTTGTATGTCCGTAGCGACCGCTATCTATGGAAGATCGTTGAACCGTGAGCACCGAATTGACCATCCAGCCCTGTGGACCGATCCGTGGTTCGATTCGACCGCCGGGTTCCAAAAGCATTACCAACCGAGCCCTGATCTGCGCCGCGCTGGCCGACGGTCGATCGACGTTGCTAGGCGCGCTGGATAGCGAAGATACGCGCGTCATGCTCCAGTCGCTCGAGAAGCTGGGGATCGCCACGCGTCCGGGAGCCTTGTCGGATCAGATCATCGTCGACGGTTGCGGAGGACGCATCCCCGCGACCAGCGCTCAGTTGTTCTTAGCCAACAGCGGTACTTCGATCCGCTTTTTGACCGCCGCGACCACGCTGGGCCACGGCACCTTTCGACTGGACGGCGTCGCTCGGATGCAGCAGCGGCCGATCGCCGATCTGCTGGATGCGCTTCGCCAGTTGGGCGCCGACGTCCGCACGGAACGCGATCATGGTTGCCCGCCCGTCGTGGTGCATGCTGCGGGTTTGGCTGGCGGGCGAGCCACGGTGCGTGGGGACATATCCAGCCAGTTCCTCAGCGGTCTGCTGTTGGCCGCGCCGCATGCCAGGCAAGGCGTCGAATTGGTGGTCG
>REEF01000213.1 GCA_007695205.1 Planctomycetaceae bacterium | reverse complement strand
TGGGGCAACCCACCAGAACGGGGGCGGCAGGCGTTTTCGCAAAAAGTGTGCCCCATGTGGTTGGTCGTTGCCCGAAAACGACTCCCGACCCCTTTCCCGCAAAACGCGACAGTAATTCATTTGCCGATCCTTACGATGCATCCCCGTCGCTGGATGACGGAACGTCGATGGCGACTTGGATCTGGTCGTCGATGATGCGAACCGGGTACGCGTCGGTTTTGATCCGCGGGTTGTCGCACCAAGTGCCGTCGGTCACGCGAAAACGCCAGCCGTGCCACGGACAGCTCACCATCCGATCCTCGACATGGCCCTCGGCCAGTGACGCTCCCTGATGGGGGCATAAATCATTGATGGCAAAGTAATCGCCGTCCAGATGAAAGACGGCCACAATATGATCGTCCACGACGAAGGCGCGTCCCTGGCCATCGGGGATGTCGCCCACACGTGCGACGGTGTGAAATTCTGCCATCATGAAGCCTCGATCCCTCTGAGGGCTGTCTGCCGTTGAGTAAATCCCGAAAACATGCAAGATTGTAAGAACCGGCGGCCAGCATGAAAGATCGCAGGTTCGTCGTCAAGTCGTTTCGGGAAGATTCCGGACTCCAGACGGCTGGGTCCACAGGTACATATTTCGGGGCATCTTGGATGCAACAAGAATCGTTGAAGGAATATTTGCTCAGTCACGTGATTCCGCGTGTCCAGATGCCGGCCCAGTACCTGGGCGGCGAATGGAACATGGTCCGCAAAGATCCGGCGGCGATGCGAGGCCGATTGTGCTTGGCATTTCCGGATGCCTACGAGATCGGGACCAGCCACCACGGATTTCAGGTGCTGTACTCGCTGATGAACGCTCGGGATGACTGGTACTGCGAGCGGGTATTCGCGCCTTGGATGGACATGGAGCAGGCGATGCGTCAGGCCGGACTGCCTTGGTACAGTCTCGAGACCTTCACGCCCCTGGCCGATTTCGACGTGGTGGGATTCTCGCTGCAGTACGAACTGAGTTACGTCAACATGCTGACGATGCTGGACTTGGGCGGGATCCCGCTGGACGCCGACCAACGGACGGCTGCCCATCCGCTGATCCTGGCGGGCGGCCCGTCCGCCCAGAATCCCGAACCGTTGGCTCCGTTTGTCGATGCGTTCGTGCTGGGCGATGGCGAGGTCGGTTTACCGGAAGTTTGCGACGCTTGGCGAGATCTGTTAGATGATGTGGCGTCGATCGGTGGCCTGGCGGACGGACAGGCCGGTCGCCAGCAGCGCGAGCAACTGCTGGCAGAACTGGTGGTCCGGTTGCCCTATGTCTATGTTCCTCGTTTCTACGAGCCCGAGTATCGTGACGGACTTTTTCTGAACTTGAATCGCTTGCGAAGTGAAGTGCCCGAAGCGATCGAGCCGGCGCTGAGCAGGGACTTGGACGCCATCCCATTACCCACGCGGCCGATCGTCCCGTTTGTCCAGACCGTGCACGATCGGATCTCCATCGAAATCATGCGGGGCTGTCCCTGGCAATGCCGTTTTTGCCAGAGCACAGTGATCAAGCGCCCGGTGCGAGTCCGGTCGGTCAGCACGATCGTCGACGCGGCGTTGGAAACCTATCGGAACACGGGCTTCAACGAGATTTCGCTGCTGGCGCTTTCCAGCAGCGATTATCCGCACTTCGAGGAACTGGTGGTCGAGTTGCGGCGGATTTTCAACCCGTTGGGCGTCAACATCTCGGTGCCCAGCCTGCGGGTAAACGAACAACTGCGGACGTTAGCAGAATTGATCGGCAACGACCGCCGCGCGGGATTGACGTTAGCACCCGAGGTGGCGCGGGACGACATGCGCGAGCAGATCCGCAAAAAGGTCAAGAACGACGACCTGGTCGAGGGCTGCCGCAATGCGTTTCGGCAACACTACCAACGCGTGAAGTTGTATTTCATGTGCGGATTGCCCGGCGAACGGCCCGTGGATCTGGACGGGATCGTCGAGATGGCCGAGACGATCTCGCGGATCGGGCGCGAGGAGCGTGGCCGGCCGGCTCAGGTGACGGCCAGCGTTTCCAACTTCATCCCGAAAGCGCACACGCCGTACCAGTGGAACGCGATGCAGCGCCGCGAATATTTCCGCTGGGCGCACGATTATCTACGAGGACTGCGACAGTTGCGGTCGGTGACCGTCAAATGCCACGACATCGAGACCAGCTTGCTGGAAGGCGTGCTCAGCCGCGGTGACCGCCGCGTGGGCCAGGCGATCCGACTGGCCTGGCAGCGAGGAGCCCGGCTCGACAGTTGGCGGGAGCATTTCCAGCCTCAGCGCTGGTGGACGGCCCTGGACGACGCGGGCATCGATCACCAGCGGCTGCTGCACGAGCCGTATTCGCTGCACGACCGATTGCCTTGGGACCATGTCCACGTCAAGTACGGACGGAACTTCTTGGAAAAAGAGCAGACCCGATCCGTTGTTCAATTGGAATCGATGGCAGGTGCACCATGATCAATCTGCCTAGTAAAAGAGCCGTCAAAAGGAGATGAAACGGGTGCTTGAAAAATCGACAGAACCGACCGAACCTACGGACCCTTCCAGGATCAGTTTGGGGGATTTCCAGCAATTGATCCGCGACATGTATCTGGAAAAAGACGTCGCACGCGGCGTCGACGGGACGTTCATGTGGCTGATGGAGGAGGTCGGCGAACTGGCCGGCGCCTTGCGGCATGGCTCGTTGGAGGACAAGATGGAGGAATTCGCCGACGTGCTGGCCTGGCTGACCACCATCGCCAACGTGGTCGGCGTGGATCTCAGCCAGGCGGTCAGCCGCAAATACGGGTCCGGATGCCCCGGATGCGGGCACCTGGTCTGCCGTTGCTGCCTGAGTGAAAAACCGTAACGAACAAGCCTTTATCATCCCGTTGAATTCATGATGCAAAACCAACGTGCTCTTCGATTCCTGATCCTGGCCATCGCGGCGATCACCATGCTGCGCGCGGTGGAGACGGTCGCGGCCGGCGACGATTCCAGGATCCAGATCGAATCGGTCGATATCGGATTCGCTGGTACGTACAAAGTCGGCCATTGGGCTCCCGTCTGGGTCACCATCAGCGGCGTTGCCGAACCGGCCGATCTGCGAGTGGAATTGGTGACGGTCGACGGGGACGGCGTGCAGATCACGTACCGCGACGATCGCGAGCTGTGGTGGTACTCGTCGGCGCAGGGCCAGCGTCGTTTGCTGCAATACATCAAGACCGGCCGCACCACGGCTCCCTTGACGGTGCGCATTTTGAGCGGCGATCGGGTGTTGGCCGAACGCGGGTTTGCGGCTCGCGAATTGCCCACCCCACGCCTATCGACTCAGCAATTGATCCTGGTCCTGGGCCCGTCGATCGGCGAGAACGAAGCGGTACGGCGACGTTTACGGGATCAGGCCGATCAGGTCAGCATCGCGCAAGTGGAACAGGCCACCGAGTTGCCTCGACGCTGGCAAGGCTACGCGGCCGTCAATATCGCGATCGTCGCGACCAGCCAAGTCAGCGTACTGGAGGCGATGGACGGCGAACAATTCCAAGCCTTCCAGCAGTGGTTGGCCCTGGGCGGCCGATTGGTGTTCTGTGTCGGGCAGCGCGGGGACGAAGTGCTTGGCCCCGGTAGCCGATTCGCGGCCATGGCGCCGGGGACCTTGATCGAAGTCAGTCCGCAACGCACCACCAGCGGTCTGGAGGATTTTGCCAGTGCGACCGAGCGTCTGGATACCGCGGGTGGCCAACGGATCCGCCGATTCGCGGTGCCGATGACCGTGTTGAGCGATGTCCGCGGGGTGGTGGAAAGCAGCGAGATCGGTGGTCCGACGGGCCAATTGCCCACGATCGTGCGCCATGCCTATGGCTTGGGCCAGGTCACCTTCCTGGCCTTCGATCCCGACCTGCCGCCCTTCGATCGCTGGCAAGGGCGCCCGTCGCTGGTGGCGCGCGTCTTGCAGAGTGGATACGCGCGACGCGGGCAGATGGACGAAGAACTGGAAAGCCGACAGCTCACGCATCTGGGCTATGACGATCTGATCGGCCAGTTCCGCGCGGCACTCGATCAGTTCGTCGGTGTGGTCCGAGTCGACTTTTCCTGGGTGGTCAGCCTGATCGTCATCTACGTGCTGCTGATCGGACCCGTCGATTATTACATGCTCAAGCGATTCCAGCGGTGGCACTGGACCTGGCTGACGTTTCCTCTGGCCGTGCTCGGCTTTGCCCTGCTGGCCGTACTGCTGTCTCGAATGACCTCCGGAGACCGCATCCATATCAATCACATGGATCTGGTCGACGTCGACGTACAACGCTCGCTGATCCAGGGCACGAGCTGGCTGCACCTGTACAGCCCGTCCAGCCAGACGTTCAACTCGCAACTGGACGTCCATCCCGGGTTGCCCCAGCGAACCAAAGGAAGCAACGATCAACTGTTCACCTGGCAAGGGTTGCCCGGTGATGGGCTGGGTGGCCTAAACACCCGCGCCACCGAGGCGCTTTTCACTCAGGGTTACGCTCTGCGTCAGTTTTCCGATGATCAAGGCCGCCATCGAAGCGAGATGACCGGCATGCCCATCCAGATCTCCTCCAGCAAAGCGCTGATGGCTCGCTGGTCCATGGAAACGGAGCTGCCCGATACGGGAGCCTTGGCCGTCGACCCCAATGGTCTGCTGAGCGGGCGATTGATCAATCCGCTGGAGGTCGAACTGAGCGATTGCCAGGTGCTGTACCGCAATTGGTCCTATCCGCTGACCGGAACGATCGGGCCAGGCGCGACGGTCGCGTTCGAAGGGCTCCGCCCCAGAAACCTGGAATGGCGATTGACACGACGACAAGTGGTCGAGACTCGCGAGATCGGTACGCCCTGGGACCAATCGTCATGGGATGTGCCGCGGATCTTGGAGATCCTGATGTTCTATCAGGCTGCCGGGGGTCGACGCTACACCGGCCTGACGCACCGATACCAACCCCACCTGGATCTGAGCGAACACCTACGCACGGGCCAAGCGATCCTGGTCGGTCGCTCGGCCCAACCTGCAACCTCGCTGTTACGCGACGGGCAGTCCCAAGCGGAACTGACCGACCGGCACTGGACCTTCTACCGCATCGTCTACCCCGTCGAGTGAATCGTCAACGGATTGGCGCTCAGCAGCTAAGCGACCTCGCAGGAATCACTTGAACAAATCGTAGCAGGCACACTCCGTGTGCCGTCCGCTGGTGACGGCGATCTCCGAGTGCCGTCCGTTGGTTACGGCACACGGAGTGTGCCTACTACTTTGGAAGGGAACAAGGTATTCCCGCGTTCCTAGCCCCGGTACTCGTCGCCGCGTCCGAATCCGGCGGTCAAACGCTCGATGTCCTGGCGAGCGGACTGGACCAACTCGCGGTCCGCGCCGACCACCTCCCAGCGAGCTAATCCGTCCTCGCTCTGCGATACCCGCTGACAGACCTGCAGCCAATCGCTGGCCAACTGAGTCTGGGCGTTGACATCGAAAGGCAACCCGCGCCGCAGCAATGTGGCGGCCAGTTCCATCCCGTTCTTCATCCGATGCATCGAACGGGCTCCTTGCGACTCGAAGAATTCCTGGACCGCCTGCAACGCCTCGGTCCGCTGGCCATCGTCCGGGAATTTATAACCCCACTCGCGTTCGCGCACCGTCATCCGCTGGATCTCCAACATACGTTGGATCCGCGGCCGATCGTCCAGCCAAACGCGAGCGGCCAGCAACGCAAAGTACAGCGTGTTTTCCGTACAGTAGCGTTGTCCGTCCAAGGGAAACGCCTGATAGAAATGAGCCGACTCTTCGACCGCGCCCAGCCGTTTCGGTTCGTCAATCAAGGCTTGCTTGATCTGCGAATGCCCGTTTCGGATCACATCGACCGTCACGCCCGCTCGAGCCATCTGGATCACGGCGAGCGGGTTGGATTTCAGATCCGCGAAGACTTTCCAGTCGTCGCCCGGGAAATGTCGCAGGATCTCTGGCAGCAGCGCGGCGTAGACGAAGCTGGAGGAAAGATACGAACCGTCACCGTGGTAGAAGTCGATCCGATCGCCGTCGCCATCGAAGAAGTTGGCCAAGTGGAAGTCACCGGCGGCCAATTGTTCCAAACCGGGCCGGATCACATCCGGCTTGACGGGATTCGGGTCGCCCAAAGGAAACTGGCCATCCGCCGCGAAATGGACCGGCGTCAGGTCCGCGCCGGCTCGCGCAAATCCCAGCATCATCTCGCGGCCGGCTGCGCCGAAGACATAGTCCTGCAACACCCGGACGCCCTTCAAGCTGCCCGGGCTTACACCGGCCAACTGCATGCTGTCATCGATGTAATCTGCCAGCAGATCGATCGGGCGGATGCGGCCTTCGGTCGAACTGCGATGCGAGCGGCCCTCTTGGTACAACCGTTTGATCTCCAGCAAACCGCCCGCGGCGCCGATGCCTTCGGCGATCGGCTGGACACCCGGCCCGATGATCTTTCGACCCGTGTCACCGGCCGGGTTGTGCGACGCGCCCACGATGACCCCGGCGGATCGAGGGTGCCGCATCGCCGCGTAGTAAAAGTACGGCGTCGAGCTGACCCCGGGCAGGTAGAGGACGTCCAGCCCTGCGTTCCGGTACGCCTGGGCCGCGATCGTCAGATAGCCAGGTCCGGTCGCACGAGCGTCGTGCGCGACAACCACGCTGTCCGTGTTCAAGACCTCGCGGAAATACACCGCCTCGGCATCCGCCAACCGCCGAGCCAGCTCGGACGTCAAACGAACCGCCGGCGTGCGAATGTCGTAGGCTCGAAACATGGACAGATTCAGATCATCGGGCATGGCGCGGACGCTTCAAGTAGAAGGGTTTTGGTTTCTTTTCAGGATAAGGCATGCCTCTCGATACCGGAAGAAGCCCTCAGCAGCCAGAGGGTGGTTGATTACTGTTTTCGGGAGTCACTCGTTGGGGGGTCCACCCTTCGCGTTGACTTTTCTGAGAATATTCTTAGAGTCTTCACCTGTAGGATGCGTGCACGGTGCGCGCATCTTTGTAGGTTG
>REEF01000238.1 GCA_007695205.1 Planctomycetaceae bacterium | reverse complement strand
GAAGATCAGGTTGTCGCCTCCGCCGCCGTGCAGGTAGTCGTTTCCGGCCAAAACGTGCGCGTGGCGGACCAGGTCGGGCACCACCGCGACGTAGGGAACCAGCAGTGCGCCGTCGATTCGCTCTAGTGAACTTTCGGCTGCTAGCCGTTCGAACTCGGGAACCACGTCCGAGATGATCATCAGCCGCGGCGCGGCCATCAGATGCCGGTCGGGATGCAGGGTGATCTTGGGGAATACCAGCGTGCCAAGTTCGGGCAGATTCAAGGGGACGTCCGGCGATGTCCCGATGATCCGCAGGCCGTTGACGATTTGCGGCAGCGTGGTCTGGAACGGTGCCACGTTGGTGGCATTGTCGCCGAACAGCACATCATTGCCGGTGCCGCCATACAGGCGGTCGTCGCCCCGCTGGCCGAACAGAATATTGTTGCCGGCGACGCCATAAAGTTCATCGTGAGACGCCTCGACCAGATCGATCAACAGCGCGTAGGTGGCCCAGGCCGCGTTGTCGCTATTGAACAACTTGTGGCCGTTGGGTAGGAATCCGCCAACCAGCAGCACCAGATCGGCTTCCAGCAGTTGGCGGGCGAGTTCCGGCGGAAGATCGCGGATCGGCGTGTGGTCGATCGGGATCATCCCGATCACTCGGCCAATGTCTTCAAGCAGCACGTCGCGATGCCACGAACCATCCTCGTTCAGCCGCGGCGAACCATCGGCGTTGAAGGCCGGCACGATTCGCCCGACGTCTCCGATCAGGATGTCGTTGCCGTCGCCCCCACGAAGGATGTCGTTGCCCAGCCCTCCGATGATGTCGTTGTCGCCCCCGACACCTTCGATGACGTCGTCGCCCCGCTGGCCGTAAATGATGTCCGAGCCTGCACCCCCGCGAATCGTGTCGTTGCCGCCGATACCGTCGATGTCGTCGTACAACGTGACTTCGCGGATGATGCGGTCGGCGAAGGGGGCCGGGTAGGTCAACCACGCACAGCCGAAATGATCGCCCGTTAGCGGCGCGCGGTGGATCGAGCCGTTATCGCCCACGATCACGTCGCAGCCGCTGCCGGTGGTGATGGTGTCGTTGCCGATACCGCCGAACACGATGTTGTCCCCATCGCCGGCGTCGATGACGTCGTGGCCGCCGATCCCGGGAGCGAGCGTGGTGACGTACACCAGTGTGCCCGCCGGGTTGAACTCGGCCCGGCCATTGTCGCCAAGAATGACATTGTTGCCGCCACCCGCGGTGACGTGGTCGTTGCCGCTGCCGGCCAGCACGATGTTGTCGCCTTCGCCGAGCAAAATGATGTCGTCGCCACCGTGATCGGGGTCGGAAGTGGTGATTTCGACCAGCACGCCCGCCGCGTTGAATTCGCCCCGGCCGTTGTCGCCGAGGATGATATTGCGGCCGCCGGTTGAGGTGATGCTGTCATCACCGGCCCCACCAACAACGATATTGTCGCCAGAACTCGCGAAGATGACGTCGTCGCCGCCCAGGTCTCCGTCGCGCGACGAAATCAACAGCGGTCGTCGGAACACGCCGTCCGTCTGGTGTACGGGGACGTCCAGGTAGGAGGTCTCCGCATCCGTGGGGAGCAGCAGCCTCCGTTCGGCCACTCCGATTCCCAACCGCCGGACCAGACGATCCTGCTCGTCGCGATAATCGACGTAACCACGATCGCCGAAGATGATGTCTGAAGCAGAGCCGCTCTCAATCTCGTCGTCGCCCTCGCCACCGAAAATCACCAGCGGCAGTGTCGAGCCACCCGCCAGAATCCTGTCATTACCGGCTTCGCCGTTAACCGCAAAGAATCCATCCGTGTCGGCGCCGAGGCTGATGGTCACCGTGTCGTCGCCTGGCCCCGCGTTGAGGACCGTGACCAACTCCAAGTCGTCGTCGCGCATCGTGCCGCTGACCGTCACCGTGTCGTTGCCGCTGCCCAGCGATACTTCCAGGCTCTCGATGTTCCGGTACTGGACCTTATCCATGCCGAACCCGATGATGGAAGTGGCCGTCAGCTCGCCCGTCTTGTCCGCGGTATTGCCGGAATCATCAAAGCGGACAACGTCCAGGCCATCGCCGGCATCCAGATCGACCGATCCGATGCCGTCGAGCAGGCCGCCTCCAAGGGGTGCCAAGCTGCCGAAGTAGATAACGTCGTCGCCCTTGCCGGTTGCAATGTCGGTCTGGCCCGAGGACGCTTGCACGTTCACCCAGTCATCACCGTCACCAGTGGCGAGCGTGGTCAATCCGGCGTGGGTTCCGGCGATGGTAAAGGTGTTGCCGCTGTCGCCCAGGCGGATGTTGAGTTCTTCGAGCGTCGAGTATTCGATTCCCTCGGCCATGCCCAGGCCGGTGAGCCGGGAGGCCGTAAGCTGCCCTACGTTGGCGGTGCCGTCGCCGGTGTCGTCCACGTTCAAGACGTCGTTCCCGTCACCGCCGATGACGGTCAGCAGGCCAGCAATCTGGTCAACCACGCCCCCGAGCGCCGGTGCGAGACTGCCGACGTGGATCGTGTCGTCACCCGCGTTGGCGTTCAGCGTCGTCGACCCGGCGTGCGTCGACCGGATGCTGAACGTGTCATCGCCTTGGCCGAGGTTGATGTGCAATTCCTCCAGCCCCGAATAGTTGACGCCGCTGGCCAATCCCAAGCCGCTCACATGCGTCGCGGTCAGACTGCCCGTATTGTCCAGCAGATCTCCCGAGTCGTCGAGCAGCAGACGATCGTGCCCCAAACCGCCGATTACGGTCAGCAGCGCGGTGATGCCGTTCAGCGTACCACCGGACTCGGGCGCGAGGCTTCCCACATGCACCAAGTCGTCGCCAGCACCGGTCTCGATCCGGGTGGGACCGGCGATCGTGCGGACGTACACCGTGTCGTCTCCGTGACCCGTCAATTCGTCCTCTTCAAGGTCGGTGAACACGTTCGTGGCCCCGGCGTGCGTGCTGTCAATCGTCAGCGTGCTGTGGCTTTCACCCAGCGTCATATTGAGCACTTCGAATTCTTCATACACGATACCCCGCGTCATCGAGAACCCGGTGATGGTGCTTGACGTCAGAGTGCCTTCATCAGGCAACTCCGCGTCGGAAGTAAAGTTCAGAACGTCGTGTTCCGACGTTCCGCTTCCGCCGATCACGGTCAGCAGCCCAGTAAAGAAAGGCAAAGCTTCAACCTCGATCTCGGTTCCTTCTTCGTCGATAATCAATCCACCGCCGAGCGTGTCGGCATAGATGACAGCCGTGACCGTGTTATTGCCGGCTCCGGTCTCGACTCGGGTGTTGCCGACGATATTGACGACGTCGATCTCATCATTGCCGCTTCCCGCACGCAGGAAGGTTTCGCCAGCGTGGGTCGTGGAGATTCGGAAAATGTTGTCGCCGTCGCCCAGAGTCAGGTCGACGAGATCAAACCCGAAGTAGCGGATCGAACCGGTCATCCCCAGGCCATTTACGTTGGACAAGGTCAGCGAGCCTTCGCGATCCTCTTGATCGCCGGCATTGCTGAGGAAGAGCTGGTCGTTGCCGTTTCCGCCGGACAGGTCCAACAGCGCGGCGATGCCGTGCAGGTTGCCCGCCAGATCGGGGGCGCCGGATGCGGCGTCGGACGCGATCCTGACGACATCATCGCCATCGCCGAGTTCGATCGTCACGGGATGACTGATGACCTGGACCAGCAGTGTATCGTCGCCGGCGCCAGTATCGGCCTGCAGCTCACCGCCAGTTCCAAGAATGGTCAGCGTGTCGTCGCCGTCGCCGGTCAGCAGCCGAGTCAATCCGGCGTGCGTGCTGGAAACAATGACTTCCTTGTTGCCGTTGCCAGCGTCCAGCAGCAATTCCTCGAAGCCCGAGTAGCTCACGCTATCCTGGTAACTGACGCTACCCTGCCCGATCACGGAGATCACGTCGCCGGATAGTTGAAACAGCTGGTCGCCGCCCCGCGTCGTGACAAACAGCTTATCGTCGCCGTCACCGCCATCAACAAAGAACGACCTGCCATTGAAGGGAGCGACCAGCGTGATCGTGTCGTTTCCGGAGCCGCCCAGCAGTCGCACGTCGCCCGCAAAGCTGGCGCCGGAATAGATGAGTGTATCGTTGCCGCCGCCGCCGTCGAGCGTCAGGTTTTCGATGCCTTGGAACGTGACGCTCATCAAGTCGTATTCCAGGCGGTCGACATCGGCACTCAGGACATCGTCCTGGTCGGTGCCGACGATCACCAGCGTATCGCCGGCGCTGGTGTTGGACTGGCCGTCGACGGTAATTGCCGTGGCTACGCCTACCGCCAGATTCACGGTCACCAGATCGTCGCCGCTGCCGCCGTAGACATGGATAAATCTCGGGAAGTTATCCGGTTCGGGATTGATCGTGATCTGGTCATCGCTTTGCAGCGCGTCCAGGTGCAGAACATCGATGCCGGTGTACTGGAGCTGGGCGCTACCCAATTGATTTTGCACGGTCACCAAGCCGGCTCCGACCTCGGAAGTGTCTGCGTACTGGGTGAACCAGAGAGTCAACTGGTTCTGTCCGCCACCGCCGTCGAGCAGTCCCGGCACGAACGTTGGACCGTGAACGGTGAACACGTCGTTTGCCGAGCCGCCCGTGAGGTTTTCAAAGCCGACGAACGAGCCGCCATTGAGCGTACCGGTGCCGACCGAGGTAACGGTCCAGGTGTTGGCCGCATTGGAGGCGATCAGCGTGTCCATCGCCGACGTGCCGACGAAGCTCTCGATTTGGCTGATGGTTCCGCCCACGGCGGTGCTGGTGCCGCTGCCCAGGTCCACCACGACGGCCGTGTTGCGTCCACTGTAATCCAATTGATCCACGCCGCCGCCGCCGCTCAGGCTGCCCGACAGGCTGGCTTGGTTGTTGGCGAAAATGAATTGATCCTGCCCCGAGCCGCCGATGATGTTCGCGATCCCCTCGAACGGGAACTGGTAGGTTCCGGTGACCGTCCCCGTGCCGGGTCCGTCGAGCGTCCAGGTCAGGTTCTGGTTCGGACCTAGAATCGTGTTGTTCCCGCTGCCGCCCTTGATGATCAATTCCAGACCAGGGCGAACCGAGCGGATGTCAAACAGGTCGTCGCCGCCACGACCATCGATGGTCAGCTTCTGGATGGTGGCCAACGGGATCACTGTCCCGCCGTAGGTCAGGTGATCATTGTCCAGGACAAAGTTGTCCCTGCCTCCGCTGCCCATGACCGTCATGATCGGTGGCAGGTCCATGAACTCCGTTCGCTCGATCGTATCGTCATACAGGACCGTTGAGTCTTCGTATTCGCCGAGCAACAGGTTGCCCTCGACGGTACCAAACACAGCCCCTGCCTCGAGCCGCAACGTGTCAAAGTCGGGGTCGGGACGCGGCCCCGAATCGGTGACCCTCACAACGGCGTTCGGGTGAATCGAGGAGAGGAACACATTGTAAACGTCCGATCCTTTGCCGCCATCGACGAAAACCGTCATCCCCTCGTCGATGTCACGAGGCCACGGTCGCCGCTTGGCTGCAAAGTCACCGTGGGCCGCCAATACAAGCCTTCGTTGATATAGGCATAAACCTTCTGTTCAGCCGGTGCCGCCACAAACAGCGTGCGGGAGTGTGGCTCGTAGACCGTGCGGGCGGCGTAGTCCGCATTGTTGGCACTTGGCCCGCCGGCCAGGATTTCGGCGCGCAGATTGTTCTTGTCCGCAGTCACGTCGGAAAGACTGCCGACGGTGAAGGTGCGGATCGAACCAACGTCGGCGCGAATGATAAAATTCTTCGGTTCATCGTCCTCATTCAAGCGGGTCTCAATCTCGTTGAAGCCGGGGATGCCGACCACGATCCTGCCGCCGGCGATCGCGACCGCACTTCCGAAGTTGTCGGGCAGTGGAGCGCCGTTGGGTTCATCCGCGGCGGCCGGGTGCTTCGCTTCCAGCTTGCCTGGCCCGCTTTTCCCGCTCGATCGTGTCCAACTGGCGCCGTTGCCCGACCCCTGGTCCGGCAGCCGATAGAACACATAGGCCGCTCCCGCGTTGAGCGCGGGGCTGATGTCGACATCGGGGGCTCCAATCACCACGTACGTGCCGTCGGTGGCGACTGCCGCTCCGAAGTGATCGCCCGCCTTGCCCTCCAGCGTCGCCTCGGCTTCCGGCAGGCCTCCATCGGCCGTCAGACGCGCCTCGCGGACCCACGAGTCTCCCGAACCATGGAACACAAAGGCACGGCCATGTTCTAAACCGTCGTTGCGCGCGGGATTGGTCCAGTTGGGCGCGCCGACCACGATCAGCGAGCCGCTGTATGCGATTTTCTGCCCAAACCGCTCGGACGGTTGCGGGTCGGCGGGCGTCAGTACCTGCTGGGCGGCCTTCCAAATTGTGTCGTGGTTGTACACGTATACCGCGCCACTCCCATTCGCCTCCGGTGCACCGACCACGGCCGTGTTCCCCACCAGCGCCACCGAGCGACCGAAATCGCCTTCGCCCCTGATGACGAACTCCTGGTCCCATACGGACCCGTTCTGCCGGAAAAAGTAAGCGGCCTCGTTCCCATCGCTAAACTGCGTCGTTCCGGGCCGGCCCACCAGCGCCACAGTGCCACTGACCGCAACCGATTCGCCGAATCGCGAATCGGCCGACCGGTCGTTGGCCACCAGTTTGGCCTGCGGAGCCCAAGCACCGTCATTCTGGGCAAAGACGTAGACGGCGCCGGTATTTGTGCCGCGACTGTTGTCCCCCGGCGCGCCGACCAGGATCGTGTCGCCGTGGACGGCCACCGAATAGCCGAAGTCACCTCCGCCCCCCTGCCGCAAGTCGCTCGGCCACAGCTTGGCCCGCTCGGTCCACGACGAGCCGCTCCAGTGATACACGTAGACCACGCCGAAGTCTTGATCGTCGCGTTCGTCTTCATCGTCGCTGTCGTCTTCATCGTCGTCGTCGTCTTGGTCGTCGCCGACTTGTTTCTTCAATTTTGCACCGACGACCAGCGTGTCACCGTCCATGGCAATCGCCCGGCCGAACTCCCGCGTATCCGCCACCGGATCGACAACCAGCTTCACCTCCT
>REEF01000218.1 GCA_007695205.1 Planctomycetaceae bacterium | reverse complement strand
AAGATGCGCGCACCGTGCGTGCATCTTACGGCTGAAGACACTATCGATCGATGCCGAATTGGTGCTCGAATTCGGCGATGGTTTCCGGGCCGCGGTACTTGGGTTCGCCCAAGGCTTGCTTCAGGGAATAGAGCCCCGACAAGATGACGCCCAAACCACCGAACGCCAACAGCCATCCCGGTTGGACGGCCAAGGCCATCAGCAGCATGCCTGTCAACGAGGCCAACAGCCGGATGACGCCGTTCAAAAAGACCATGACGCCCATGTAACGGCTGGTATCCCCGCCGGGCGGTGCAAAGTAGGTGACGCCGACCTGCCAGTACAGAATCCACCATCCGCCCTGGACGCTGCCCTTGAGCACCCGGCCCACGACGGGCAGGACGATGACGGCGGGTGGAAAGGGGATCATCAATGCCGGGGTGATGGCCAGCAGGATCGCGTCCAGCCCCCAAACGAAACGGACTCCCGCCCAGGAGATCCAGGGGCTGATGCGATCGAATCGCCAGCCTAAACTGCCCGTCGCCACAAAGGCTGCCAGGGCGGGGATGACGTGCATCAACCCAACGCAACCCAGGTACCCGTATCCCAAGTCTCGGCTTAAGAACAACCAGATCAGCGGCAAATAGAGCGATTGGCAGAACCCGTCTAGGAAACACCCCAGCAGATAGCGGCGAAAGCGGCCGTTGCGCACGGCGATCAGCGAGAGCGTGTCGCGGATGCCGTCGAAGAACCGGATGGGAGGTTGCGAAGCGGGATCGGTAAAACGCTCATCGACTCGGATCCGCCGGAAGCAGAAAAAACTGACCAGGCTGAGCGAACCGCCGGCGATCATCAGCAGTTGAGTCATGTGCTGGGCCGTCCACTGGGCGATCCATCCGACCGCGACGATCGTCGATGCACCGCCGCTTGCCCCCGTCGGCTGGTCAGCCCACCGCAGCAGCAGGGCGGACGTGACGCTGGAGACCACAAACGCCAGCGAGGCCCAGCCGCGGACTCGGCCGGTAGCGTGCCCCCGATGCTCGACGGGATAATTCATACGTAGGATGGTCGTCACGGCCGGTCGCGTCAGCACCTCGAACATCGCTCCGATCCCCAACAGCGTCAGGAACCAGAACGCGCTGCCGGTCGCCAGGGCCATGGCCAGGGTAGCCACACCAGCGAACATGCCGGGTACGAAGACGTAGGGCATCTTGGGCCGCGTGGCCATGCGACTGGCCAAGTACAACGTGATCAGCATGCCGATGGCCGCGTACAGTTCACGCAGCGGCAGATGCCAGTTGGCCGCCTCGAAGGCCCGGATCGCCACGATGGGCGCGTTCATCAAGATACCGCCGGCGGTGGCGTCCAACAGGGCGTAAACCATGTGCAGCCGAAAGGTTCGCTGGGCATTGCCCGTCAACTCGGGAACCCGCGTCAAAGCCATCGTGCAACTTCTATCGCGAAATAGGTCAGGACCCCGTCGGCACCGGCCCGTTTGAATGCCAGCAGGCTCTCCAATACGCCTCGACGCCGATCGAGCCATCCACTGGAGGCAGCGGCGTCCAGCATCGCATATTCGCCACTGACTTGGTACACATACGTCGGCGCGGAAAACGTCTCAGCGACTCGTCGCACAATATCCAGGTACGGCATGCCCGGTTTGACCATGACCATATCCGCGCCCTCGGCCAGATCCAGGGCGACTTCGCGAATCGCTTCATCACTGTTCGCTGGGTCCATCTGGTAGGTCTGCTTGTCACCTTTGCCCAGACTGGATGCGGAACCGACCGCGTCGCGAAACGGCCCGTAGAAGGCAGAGGCGTATTTGGCCGCGTAGGACATGATGCGAACCTGTTGAAACCCTGCCTGATCCAGTGCTTGACGTACGGCCCCCACCCGGCCATCCATCATGTCGGACGGGGCGATCACATCACAACCCGCCTGGGCCTGGACCACCGCCTGGCGGCACAGGACCTGGATGGTTTCGTCATTGACCACGTACCCGTCTCGGACCAGGCCGTCGTGACCATGGCTGGTGTAGGGATCCAGGGCCACGTCGCACAGCACGCCGATGCGGTCGCCATGAGCCGCCTTGATGGCCCGGGTGGCTCGGCAGATCAGATTCTCCGGATTGGTGGCTTCTTCGGCTTCCGCCGTCTTCTTTTCTGGCGGTGTGGCCGGAAAGATCGCCACGGCCGGGATGCCCAGGTCGGCCGCCTGGCCCACCGCGTCGACCAGCAGATCGATCGACAACCGATCGACGCCGGGCATCGAAGGGATCGGCTGGCGGCGGTTCTCGCCTTCGTGGACGAACACCGGCCAGATCAGGTCGTCAGTGTGCAGACGGTTCTCCCGCACCAATCGCCGAGACCAATCGTCGCGGCGGTTGCGCCGCAAGCGTGTGGTGGGGTAGGCCCCCCAAGGCATCGCTGGTCCGTTCATGGGCTGTTCTCCGTTTGGTTTCCGGGACGGTTCACGGGACTCGACACAAAAAACACTTCAAATATTCTGTCTCCCGGCAACTGGCACTGGTCGGATGGTCCGGGGAAGCACCCCGTTGAGCCAACACCTGGATATCGCGCGCGGTCTTTTGAGCCACACCCGCCAGCATCTGCAGGAAATCCTCGCGCGTCACGCTGCCCGAACAACTGCACGTGACCAGGATCCCGCCAGGTTCCAGCAATTCGACCGCCATCCGATTGATGCGATGATAGGCCCGCAACGCCTCGGTCAGACTCTGCCGAGTCCGCGTGAATTTCGGCGGGTCCAGGATCACCGCATCGAAACGCCGGCCCGCATCGTGCAATGCATCCAGCGCCTGAAAGGCGTCTTGCTGCTGGAAGGAAACGTTGGCGATTCCGTTCAATTCGGCGTTGGCTCGCGCCATGCTGATCGCCCGATCGCTGACATCGACCCCCAGGACGTGCTGGGCGTGGCCGATCCGGGCAGCCGCCAAGCTGAACGCGCCCGTGTAGCAAAACAGGTCCAACACGCGACGATCCTTCAGGTACGCAGCCACCTGGCGCCGGTTATCGCGCTGGTCCAGGTAGAAGCCTGTCTTTTGGCCCGTCGTCAAATCGACTCCGAATCGTAACCCGTGTTCCTGGATGAACACCGGCCCTTCGGGCATCTGGCCGTACACGGTGCCCCCGACGGGCGACATTCCCTCGGATTTGCAGATCCCCGCCTCGCATCGCAAGCTGATGCTGTCGGGAGCGACCAGATCGACCAACGAGGACACCAGTTGATCCTGACGCATCGCCATCGCCAGGCAATTCACTTGGACGACCAGGTGTCGCGCGTAACGATCGACGATCAAACCGCTGAGCCCATCCGATTCGCTGAACACCAACCGCACGGCCTGATCGGGATCATCGCCGGCCAATTGTCGTCGGAATTCGATCGCTTGCCGAAGCCGCATGTGCCAAAAGGCATCGTCCAGCGGTTGATCGGATCGCCAGGAATACAAGCGAACTCGTAAACGGCTGTCCGGGTTGTACAATCCTCGAGCGATGAATCGGCGTTTGTCGGTCACCAATTCCACCACATCGCCGGGGCCTGCCTGGCCGTCCAACCGATCGATAGCCGATTCGAAGACCCAGGGATGCCTGCCCAGAAACGGACCGGCGCGTCCCTTCCGCAGAACGGCCAGGGTCACGCCGAAGCCGGTAGCTGTCTCACGTTGCTGTTCATGCGGACCTGCAAAACTCATGGCGAATCCTTCTCGACCGTTTGCGCCGCCGCGCGAAGTTACCGGGCCTGGATTTCTTGTGAATCGCAATAGGCGGCATAAGCCTGCTCTAAGTGAGGATGTTCGACCTCCGTCTTATGCACCAGTAGGCGGTAGCGAAGCGTGAACGATTCGCCCGGCTGAAACTCACGACCCTCGACACCCGGCCAGCCGACGCACAGCGGACCGTAGCAGCGGGTCAGCCAAGTCGGTGGATAATCGGGATGATCCGGGTGGATCAAGATCGTGCCCGCCGATCGGTGGGGCGCGTCGGGGAAGTGCGAACTCAAACTGGCCCAGGGCAGACGTGTGTTCGAAAGATCCTCGGACGATGCCTGACCACTGCCCACGTGCCGGAGCGTTCGATCGGGCACTCGGACGATCGCGTCGCGGCGCGGCCAGGCGTCGAATCGCACGGTCAGGCCCCCGTAGCTCTTTCCTGGACTGCCCACCAGCTTCACCGGCCGATCGGTGGGCGAGAAGACCAGTTGCAGATCGATCGCCCGCTCGGTCTCCGAGGCCTGAAAGGCGCGAATCCAGATCCGTTCGGTCATGACCTGACGATCGTCCACAAACCAGCCGTTCTCGACGCCGATCACCGCCGCGACCGGCCCCTCGGACCGATGCAGCCACTTGATGAACCGCTGACGGATCCCGCGGGATACCCACAGATCGTAGTGCCGACCATCGATTTCCACGTGCGGCCAAGTCCAGAAGACGCCGTGGTGATGGACGTGATCGGCCGGAAAATCGTCCGTCAGGACTTCTCCGTTCAGCCCCCAAAGAGGATGAATGTAGCAGGATCGCGATCGGCGGTAGTCATCTTCGGGCAGGGCATCACTGATGATGTCACCGTGGTTGTAGGCCAGCACCCGATCATCGCCTTCGACCAGCTTGATCGAAGCGTCGCTCTTGTCGATCCATTGGAAGGCCGGTTGGAAAGCCGGTTGATCATCGGCGATGGGTTGCCAATGAAGTTGTCGAGGCCCATCGACTTCCTTGGATGCTGGAATCCGCGTCAACAACACCTGGTCGTCTGTGGGCGTTCCATCCGCAGCGATGGCAGGTGCCCATTGGACCGGAAACTTACGGTCCGGCGTCTCTTGGTCGATCAGCACGCCGGCGGGACCAGGTTTTTCCGCTTGGATTGCCAGACACAGATCCTGATGGACGGCAGGTACCGTGATTTCCAGGCCGGTTTGGGCGGATGCCCATCGGCCGCAGGCAGCCAGTCCCATCGCGGTGCACATCAACAGAAACAACAAGGTGGGAAAACTTCTCATCGCAGACCTCCAGGCGGGAAATCGGGTCGGGGAAAACCTAGATTATTCACCAGCCAAGCGGCGTGGGTCAAGCAATGGTCCCCGAAAGTCGGAAATCAACACACGATTTGCATCCGGTGGTTGAAATCGACACGAAAATATCCCAAACTGTGGCTTCCATTCCCACCACGTACATGGAGCGAATAGATGTCTGAGAAAGAATCTGGCGGAAATGCGGGTAGCTCGAAGCTCGAAACGGAAGCTCAGGAATTGCTGGCATTGGAGGGTCTGCCGTTTGTGCCGCGCGCGACCGGATACATCAAACGGACCGGTCCCGGGTTGTTGCAAAGTGCCATGACCTTGGGCGCTGGCAGCGCGGCGGCCTCGGTGATCGCCGGCGCCTCGTTCGGCTATAAGCTGCTGTGGGTCCAACCGGTGGCCATGTTCCTGGGCGTGATGATGCTCTCTGCGCTCAGTAACGTCGTGCTGACCAGCGGGGAACGGCCCTACAAGTCTTTTGGACGCGAGATGGGCAAATGGCTGGTGATCCTCTGGGCGGTGGGCACTATCATGGCATCGGTCATCTGGCATTTCCCCCAATATGGGCTGGCGGCGAGTGCCGCTCGTGACATGGGCGAAATGGCCGGTTTCTTGACCGTGCCCGACGAGGTGCTGGCGGCTCGGCAGACCTTCGCCGAGGCCCAAAGGACCCTTGATCCTGCCGTGATCGCTCAGGCTCAGTCGGAGTTGCAGGCGACGACCAGAGCGACAACGTTCTTTGGTTTGGGCTTCACTACCGCCGGATTGATGTTGAGTTTCGCTGTGGGAGCCCTGATTCTGGGAATCAATGTCGTCACCACCTTTAACTACGGAGGTGGTTCCGCCGGGGTACGCGTCTACGAATGGTTCCTGCGCAGTTGTATCGCGATGGTGATCGTCATGTTTGGGATCGTGGTGGTAGCCCGCGTGGATATCGTGGTCCAGGATATCGGCGAGATTTTTAAGGGATTCATCGGTTGGTACGGGATCCCGAACCTGTGGGCGGCCGACGGCAGCATTAATGCCGATGCGGTCACCCAGGTGCTGGGCATGTTGGGCGCTGCCGTCGGCATCAACATGACGTTCCTGTACCCCTACTCGCTGCTGAAAAAGGGTTGGGGCAAGGCGCATCGCAAGCTGGCTCGCTGGGACCTGGGGATGACCATGTTCCTGCCCTTCGTGATGGTCACCTCGCTGGTCATCATCGGGATGAAGGTCGGTGGCGTTTATGACGGATCCGACGTGGTCAACACCACCATCCGACCGCTGGATGCGGCCAAAGCGCTCAGCGACGTCATCGGTGCCAATGCCGGCCGGATCATTTTCAATCTGGGGCTGATCGGGATGACCTGCGGTGCGATCAGCACGCACATGGTGGTCTGCGGATTCACCTTCTGCGAGATGCTGGGACTGGAACAGACCAAGAAGCGGTTCCGATTGTTTGCCTTGACGCCCGCGATCGGGATCACCGGCGTCGTCGCCTCGCTGCCCATCTGGTTCCCCGTCGCAGCTTCGGCCGTCTGCTTTACCATGCTGCCAATCGCCTACGTGGCGATCTTGATCATGAGCAACAAACGCTCGTACATCGGCGACGCGGTCGGGCAGGGCGCCAGTCGATTGGTGTTTAACATCCTGCTGGTCCTGGCCTTGTTGGTCGCCACCGCTGGATCGGTGATCCAGATCAACAACCGGGTCGTCCAGCCCTTGTTCGCGAAGCCGGCCCCCGTCGCCCCGCCCGTCCCCACGGCGCCGCTGCATCCGGAACAAACGGAAACGCCCGCTGTGCCGCTGGATGATGCCGATTTGGACGAGGCTGATTTGGACGAGGCCGAAGTAGACGAACCGGTCGACGAAGGTGCGGTGCCAACCGAACCGTCCGAATCGAACTGATTTCGATCAGCCGCACACGCCTGCGGACAAGGGCTGCAGGCGTGCGTTCGGCGCGGGTCTCTGACCCCGCCGAAACCGCCGACGTTCGGCGCGGGTCTCTGACCCCGCCGAAACCGCCGACCGAAGGTCTCACGCGA
>REEF01000535.1 GCA_007695205.1 Planctomycetaceae bacterium | reverse complement strand
ACCCCCATCCCATTCGAATGCCGTGCCCACCACTTGAAGGCAGCACGATTGACAGGTTGACGTTGGCGAGCAGTTCACACATCATAATGGTTGTTCGGCAAATCAATTCGACCAAACCACTACAGAAATCGTGGATGTTCACATGCGATCCGACCAGGAATGACGGCCGGGCCTCAAAATAATGCTGTGTTGCCCGCTGCCACTTGCGGCGGGTTATCGCAAAGTCGGGTAACCGAAGAGTTCGCCTGCGAGATTGCCTGACCCATTCGCGAAGATGGCCCCACCAGGCAGTGAAGCGGAGCCGCAGATAATTCGACTCATGGGATCATAGTTCTTCTTTTTGGGTAGCGAGCCAGTTACCGTCGTTGTTTGATACACCCAGGCCTGCCGGGCGAGGATTGGAGCCATGTGGCGTTGCTCAAACTGTCAGGAATCCATCGAAGATACCTTCGCCATTTGCTGGAATTGCGGTGCGGCTGTCGATGGTAGCCTTGATTCCGATTTCAAACCTGAACCGGACGACCCGGCTGTTCCCGATCCTGGCGACGAGGCCGTCTCCCAGGCTCGGCGTAATCCAGTCGATGTTTCGCCGCAGGCTCTTTGGAATGGGGGTATGAGTCGTCACGAAATCGCTGCTTTGATTTGCAAGACGCTCGCGTTGATCCTGTTTGCAGTGGCCGCCGTTCTATCCATAACCGCGGCGTCTCTCTTAGGTTTCGTGCTCCTTGCGTCACCTTTTAGCCATCTACCCCATGGGCAGGACTTGATCGTCTTCCTCGTCGCCGCCATTCCCGTGTTGACCATGGTTGGTGTCGGTGCCATCTATTGGCTAAAATCGAAATCGCTCGCCTCGCTAATGGTATCAGCCGATCCCCGGCCGGTGGCGTTTCAGATATTCACTGTCCAAGATGCGATGACTGTGACGTTCAGCGCCGTTGGCCTCGTATTCTTTCTGGCTGGAGTTCGGGACGTTGTCAGGGCTGTATTCATCTTGCGGCTATACTCAGCAGGTCATTCGGATTCTGGGTATGGCTTTCTGATGTCCTTGGCGGTCATACAGTTGACGTTAGCAGCTTGGCTGATCTTGGGATCGCGCGGCATCGTCGGCGCGATTCATTGGTGCCAAACTGCTGGTGTATCGCAACCGGAAAACGAATCGAAGGATCTGGATGCGTAGCTGCTTCATCGTGGATTGTCCACCACGGCACTTCGCGACTTCACTCCGCCCTACCCCGCCGAACCACCGCCGCCGGCACACAAGCCACCGAAGCCGGCGCGAAGTTGCACGTACAGCCCGCCGTGAGATTCGGCATGTTCATCACGCCATTGGCCGGGTACAGGTTGTTGTTCGTCTGGCAGCCCGGTCGGATGCCGAAGAACGCGGTGATCTCGCAGGTGTCGAGGTCGATCCAGGCGGAGTTGCTGCGGTAACGGGTGGTCACCAGATGGGTGCTGGCACGTGTGCCCGTGCAGCCGCGACGCGGCCATTGCAGCGGTTCCCCAATGGTCTTTCCCGTGGGAATCTCGGTGACCAACATGGGAGAGATTTCACGAAAACCCTCCTCTTGAATGGTGATTAGCCGTTGGCCGGCGATGAAACCCGGCTGCCGCTCTTGGGCTCGTCCCCACCGGGTAAGCTGGACGGCTTCAGCGGGATCTTGAACCGCAACAGGATGAGATGACAGATGCAACCAGCTGATCGGAGTCGATCGTATCTGGTCCTGTCGTTGCCAACTCCGCTACACCACTACGGCTTGAAGGGGGATGCGGCTCCGCTACGCTCGATCCCCTTCGGCCTACGCTACAGGCTACGCTCTCTTTAACTGGACTGGAGCTGGACTTCACTCGACGAAACTGCGGGCCAAGCGGAAGCCCAGGCCGCGGTGCCGGTTCGACGGCTGAGACCTGAGCCGGTTCGCCGATCGGCAGTAGCTGGCGCCGCCGTGCCGGCTCCCGCCCCGGTTCACCCGGTTCGAGCCACTTTCCGCACCAACAGGATCGACTGACTCAAGCGGTACCCCACCAGCAAACCGATCCTGACACCATTCGAAAACATTCCCATGCATGTCCAACAATCCGCGCAGGTTCGGGCGGACAAGTCCCACGGTCCGAGACCAATGCCTCGTATTACCTGCGTACCATCCGTAATGCGACAACAACCCCACATCTCCGCCAAACGCATAAGCGGTCAGCGTCCCACTCCGACACGCCACCTCCCATTCTGCCTCGGTCGGAAGCCGATATCCAGATGCCGCCAAACGCACAGGCCAATCAGTCGCAACCGGAAGCTCTACCCAGCCCGGGCCCGGATCTTCCGCCTGATTCCCCTCCAACGGTTCAGGACCGTAAGCCTGATCGCTTTCTGGAAGGCCACTCTGCAACGTCAACCAATGGCAGTAAGCTACCGACTCGAACCAGTTCATTCCAAACGCCGGATCTTCGTCCCCCAGTTTCTGACCCAATTGTGACGCGTTACTAGCTCGACGGGCACCACCGTCAACCGCATCGTACTGACGCCAGGTCACCGGGCGATCGCTGAGCGCGAAACCACGCGTCAAACGTACCCGACGACGCGGCTCGACGGTCGCACGCCCAGGTTCGTCCTCCGGCGAGCCGATCTCGTATTCGCCCGCCGGAAACACGATGAAGGTGAAATAGATGGATGCTGCTCCGTCCCCATAAGCTTCTGAATCAACAGGGATCGCCAGCGTGTACCACTCTCGTCCCGGCGAATAGGCCACCGGCGTCTCATCCACCTGACGCACCAACTCGCCCTGGTTCCAGTGTCGCAGCAGCCAGCCCGTCGCCCCGTGGATGGCTGAACTCGGATCACTCGCGTACCAGCCAGCCAAACGCTCGACCAGCGGACGCCGTACCGACGCCGGTAGTTCTTCCAAGCGGTACTCGCCCAGCGCTAGCAGCAGACCGAACAAAACACGATCCTCCTGCTGGCGCTCGTCACCCGTCTTCGTCTGACGAAGCTTGTCCACCGCGTCCAAGGCCCCCAGCAGCATCTGTGGCGACACGTCCCGAGCACGGCACCGATGCACGAACTGCGTCAACGATTCCGGATCCGCGCCCACACGCAACGCCGCAAAAATCTCGTCAACAAAACCCTGACGCAACAACGTGATCGCGGCTCCCGCGCGACGCCGACCGTAGGAGACACGGTCCACCGACCCTAAGTCCGCCGGCGGTTCGCTTTGGACTAGCTGCACCAATTCATCATTCGCCACCGAGGCTCCTAACCGCTCGAATCGCTCGTACAAGATCCGGTATTGACCGACCGTGGCGGTGGTCAGCAGACCGGCCAACCGCTCCGCGTCCTGAGCAGCAAAATCCGCCAAAGCGTTGGCAGTTCCCAATTGTTGGGTTTCCGACAGATCATGATTGCGAAACAGTACTTCCAACGGCGACAGGAGAAGCCCCCCGATCGGCCGGAGGTACTTACGCAGAAGCGGCTGATGCTCCGGGTTGGCCACCACCAATTGTTCGGCCAGGAACCGATGATCCGCCGCGCTCCAGCGATCCGATGTCGGTTCGTAACCGGCCAACGTCAATCCCGCATGGAAACGACGCTCGGGCCGTTCCTCCGTCGCCCGAAGGACTTCCCACAGTTCTGCTCGAAACGTGTCTTGATGGGGCTGCAATACCTCGCGCAGCACGCCCACGTAGGAATAGGGCGTCGTCGGGTCCAGCATTGCCTGACTCAAATCTCTCACCAGACCCGGATCGGAGCCCAACAGGGCCATCCGGGCGTTCAGCGCGGCCCGCTGTTCTTCCAAGGTTCGGGGCTCCGACGCCAGCAGGGATCTCAAACGCCCATCCACCCGGCGGCGGTACGGTTCCAATTGCTCGATCACTCCCAGCACCCCGTCCTCCTTCGCCGTCCGCAGGCTGTTGACCAACGCCGCCGCCTGAAGATTCCCGTTGACTTCGAACGCGATCCAACTCAGCAGCGATAACAACACCAGCAACAGGACAGCTCGAATCCCGTGGAACCTGCCTGCAGTGTGCATCATCTTGCTTTGGGCCGCTGTCCACTGCTTGCGGCTCACCAGCCAGCGGATATTCAGGTCCTCCCACCACGCCGGCAGATGCCGGTTCTCCGGCTTCGCGTTCCACAAAGCGGCCCGTTCGACCAGACGCAGTTCGGCTCGACCTCGGCGAGTACCCTTCTGTTTGCGGGTCAGCCAGTCGCGGAGTGAGGGAACCAAGTAGTCGTGCGTCAGTTGGTAGTGCTTCTGACCAGGACTAGTCGCTACTGCGTTGTTTTCTCCAGACTCCGCGCCTTCGGGATCGGTCGGTGTAATCAGCCGTAGTTCACCGTCCAGGATGTTCAGCAATTCGTCGAAATCTTGCGGGCGGCGGGCATATCCGGATGCCTCCAGCAACTCTGCATACGTCCGCATGTGGCCTCGAATGTTCATCCCCGATTCCGGCAGCAGGGCCTTCAACACCGCGCGGGCCGCCTTCTGGTGGTAACGGTGCTTTGGCGGTGAAGTCGTCGCAGCGAACGTTTCTTCGAAGAACGTAACACCGATTCCCTCGATGCCACCCACCTGCTTCAAAGTGGATGGTGTCCAAGGCTTGCTTTTCATCATCTGCGCGAACAGGGTCAGGCGTACGCAGACGATTTTGCCCTCCTGGGCCAAGTCAGTAACCGCCCGTTTCACAAATGCCCGCTGCTCGCCGGTCAGTTCGTCCACCCGGTCTGGCAGTCGACTGTAGGCCCAGCCAAACGTGGTCAGAACTTTCGACGCATGGTCTACATCGAACAGATCCACCAGCGCACTGTTTTGCCCTTCGAGGAGCGGCACCTCCAGATCGTTCATGAACCGGCTGACCGCTAGCCAGAAGTCGTCGCGGACCATCAACACGCACTGAACTTGGCTTCCATCGCAATGCCGTAGGGCTTGCACCAATTCGCTGCCTTCCGCTTCCGAATTGGCATGCAGCCACTGCTCGAACTGGTCCAGGACGATCAGTACCTTCTTGCTGTAGGACACAGCTTGCCCCCGCCGAATGGCTGCCAGCGTTTCTCTCAGCCCCAGGCTACTTGGCAGAGCAGGGCACTGCCTTCTCAGGGCGTTCAGCAGCCGCAGTTCAGTTTCCTGCGAGGTACATTCGACATAGACGGAAACGACATCTCGAGACAGCCTCGGTAGCAACCCGGCTCTCATCCGCGAAGTCTTCCCGCAGCCAGATGGGCCGTAGATCACTCCCACGGAGAACGTCCTGTCGGGATCGGTTTCTTCGATCCGCGTCTTCCAAGAGCGGATGCTGTCCGGCAGACCGTCGCGATCACACGGTCCCGGCAGCAGTTCCAAAAAGAAATCCGCATCATGCTCGTCGAACGACCGCAGTCCCTTGGGCACGATCCGAAATGGGCGCCTATCAGAGTCCACTGTCGACGAATCCCCACGCGGTGTCGGGGAAGGATGATCGCCGGCACTCCCATTTTTCGACACTGAAACGCTGAGCTCCGTGACAGGCTTCGATTGTGCGACGAACGCCCGCAGATCCTCCGCCATGTCCTTAGCTGTCGTGTACCGATCCGACGCTCGCCGTGACAGGGCTCTTAGGCAGATCCGCTCCAACTCCCTGGGAATTCGGTCGTCGAATTGGCGCGGCGGTCTCGGTTCCTGGGTGGCGATCAGTTCCAGTAATTCGTCTCGCGGTTCGAGCCCAAAAGTTCGCCGTCCAGTCAGCATCTGGTACAGCACGGCTCCCAGGCTGTAGATATCCGAACGTCCGTCCACACGGTGTCCTTCGCCGCGCGCCTGTTCGGGGCTCATGTAGGCAGGCGTCCCGGCGTAACGCGGGCCTCTGCCCAACTCGGCTTCCTTCAACGCCAGTCCAAAATCGACCAGGTAGGGTCTGCCGCTGTGGTCGATCAGGATGTTCCCCGGCTTGATGTCCCGGTGTACCAAACCCTGCTTGTGGGCGTAGTGCAACGCTTCGGCGACGGTGGCGGTCAATTCCGCTGCTTCCGTATGGCTGATCGAGGATTGTTTCAAACGCTGGGCTAGGTTCGTGCCTTCGACGTATTTCGAGACGAAGAAACAGGGGAATTCCGATGTGCTTCCAACGT
This sequence comes from Planctomycetaceae bacterium, assembly GCA_007695205.1. Lineage (GTDB taxonomy): Bacteria > Planctomycetota > Planctomycetia > Pirellulales > Pirellulaceae > SKKK01. Next base: position 960 of record REEF01000535.1, on the reverse strand, counting down.
CCAAAACCGGCACGATGTGCGGGTGGTCCAAACTGGCCAGGGCACGAGCTTCGGCCAAATATGCTTCGGCGTCGGCTGGCTCCGAAGTCAGTTCCCGATGCGGCACTTTGATCGCCACTCGCCGGCGGAGTTGATCATCGTGGGCCAAGAACACCAAACCGAACCCACCCTTGCCGATGATGTCTTCGACACGATATCGCCCGATTCTTGCCGGGTGACTCGGCGGGGCTGCCATACTCTCCGTGGGTGGAACCGATGGTTTGTCTTCGGGTCTTGGCTCGCCCCTGTTGTCATCCGGGAGCGTTTGGTCGGGTTCAAGGGGGCCGGTGACCACGAGTACGTCCTTTGTTGATTGGGAATTTGACTTCCGATTCCATACAGGGACAAGCGTCAAATCCTTAGATTACGCCAACGCCTCGAGGTTTTCCAGATGCAAGCCAGAAATTGAAAACTGCACGGGGAATAGTTTTGACAGCTAAATTGGCTGTTTTGATCGCGATGTAAACGTCTTGCCCCCGAGACGTGATCCAACCAGCTTGGCTCGCGATCAGCCGACGGCGATCTGCTACAATGCCATCTTGCCGTGTGTCCCAACCTCCCGGAAAACCGCCATGCCTCGATTCCCGCATCATTTCGCATTCCGCCTGTCGCACGATACACTGATGGCATGCGAATCTCCCACACTCAACTGTCGCCCACAGCGGTACGAGCCGTTGTCGAGGAATTCGTCACCCGCGATGGCACGGATCATTCGTCGGTCGAGCAACGCATTGCCGACGTGGTCCGCCAGCTCGATGCGGGCCATGTCGAGTTGCAATTCGACGCCAAGACCGCGACTTGCAACATCCTGCCGTGCGGGGGGACTTCGGCAGCCAATGACCGGGGCTGATTGGAGGTGCGTTGTCGATGGCCCTGGAATAAGCCTACAATGTGAGCCTGTCATGCAGAATACCCGCCGGG
>REEF01000201.1 GCA_007695205.1 Planctomycetaceae bacterium | reverse complement strand
GTAGGACGGATTGGCAATCCGTCCCACGGAATAAGTAGGACGGATTGGCAATCCGTCCCACGCGGGAGTTTTTTTCAACGTTGGGGCATACTCAGAGATCGCGGGGCAGCAGGTGGCCCATCTTATCCCGTTTGGTCTTCAGGTAGGTCGTATTGTGTTCGTTGGCGGGCGGACAGATCGGAACCTGGTCGATCACTTCCAGTTCGAACCCGCCGTAGATGAAGGCGTCCGTCTTCTTGGGATTGTTCGTCAACAAACGGACTCGCTCCAACCCCAGATCCTTGAGGATTTGGATACCGATCCCGTAATCTCGCATATCGGCCTGGAATCCCAAGGCCAGATTGGCTTCGACGGTATCCAATCCCTGTTCCTGCAGCGCGTAGGCTCGGATCTTTTCGGACAGCCCGATCCCGCGTCCTTCTTGCGGCAGGTAGACCAAGACACCGGCGCCTTCGCGGCTGATCATATCGAGTGCCATTTGCAGTTGATCGCCACAGTCGCAACGCAACGACTGCAGCAGATCGCCCGTAAAGCAACTGGAATGGATGCGGACCAGCGGAGCGGCCAGCTTCGCAGGTTGTCCCATGACCAGCGCGATAGGCTGTTCCATCTCGTATCTCACCTCGTAGACGACCAAGCGGAAAGGGCCGAACGCTGTGGGCAGATCGGCCTCGGCACCACGCGTGACCAGTTTTTCGTTCAAGCGTCGATGAGCGATCAATTGTTCGATCGAGATCATTTCCAGCTTGTGGCGGTTCGCCAATTCGCTGAGTGTTTCGCGCGATGCACGGTTGCCACGGTCGTCCAGGATCTCGCACAGCACCCCTGCAGGAGTCAAGCCGGCCATGCGAGCCAGGTCGACAGCCGCCTCGGTATGCCCGGCTCGCCGCAAAACGCCCCCCTCCTTGGCCAGCAGAGGGTGCACATGTCCCGGGCGCACAAAATCGCCGGCTCGAGTCGCCGGGTCGACCATCTTGCGAACGGTGATCGCTCGCTCTTCGGCCGTGATCCCCGTGCGGACCGAGCCATGATCGATCGGTGTCATGAAGCTGGTATTTAGCGGCGCCGTATTGGCGCTGACCAACGGATGCAGGTCCAGACGATGGCAGACCTCGGGCAACACGGCCACGCAGAATTCACCTCGCCCAGAAATGATGAAATTAACCCGATCTGTGGTCGCCTTTTCGGCGGCACAAATAAAATCGCCCTCGTTTTCTCGGTCTTCGGCGTCGACCACGATCACCACTTCGCCCCGCGCAATCGCTTCGACCGCCGATTGCACCGACGAAAACTCGATCGCTCCTCTTGCCGTTCGCTTGTTCATTCTACCGCTTCCACCATGTGACAATCCGACTCAGCTTGGTATTATATGGCAATCGTGGCGTGACGCTAGGCTCTGTCAGAAAAGGGGGCTGACCCTCTCCGGGCACACCGTATTTTTGGACCCTTCCGCGTGCCACTCCAAAGGGCCAGCCCCCTTTGCTGACAGAGCTTAGGACGAGTTGGCCCGATCGTTTCTTTTGCCAGAACTACCCACTTGGTGGGAAAGGCACGTGCTAAATGCTGGAACGAGAAGAATATGTCGAACAAGCCTATTTTTTTCGGATGGTGGGCGAACGTCTTCCGGAAAATTTCCCGCTACAGGAACTGATGGGCCAGTTGCGGCACGAAATTTTGGCAACCACCAAGCTGCCCATGGCCATCGACTACCTGCTGACCGAACTCCGACACAGCGGAGCCATGTCGGTTGCCATGAAAAAACTGGCGCATTACTTCACCCCGTATCAAGCGTACGTGATCGAAGCGGCGGAGGAAGACCGAGGCCGGTTCGACACGCGGGTCGCCATCGACATCCTTCATCACCAGGCAAAATACTTGTCCGAAACCCCCTCGCCTGAGGGTCTTTTTTTGTATCAGTTCGAAACGTTGGCTCGCAATCGTATGCGGTACGATCGAGGGTTGGATGCGATGGCCCGCGACCCGATGTACAACGATGATTGGCGGCAGTGGATCTATACGGTGCGTCGCCAGGTCGGGATCATTGACTTGGCAGACATGATCTTCGTGCGCAGCAGGGAATACCTCCGCCGCAAGGCCCGGCCTGGAATGCCCGCCCCCGAGCCCGAAGCACCGGTGCTGTTCGGCGACAAAGAGGGCAAGATCGCTTGGGCCAACCGCGATAAAGATCCGATGTATCTGTTCGCTGCGTTGCAGCGTCATCTGGGATACCCGATGGCGCCTCGATTGAAACGAATCGACGAAACCCGGGAGATCATCCCCCAATTGTTGCGGCGCATGGAACGTCTGGAGGTGCGCATCAAAATATTGGAACAGGAGGCTCGCGAAGGTTTGGACATCACCCAATTCTACGCCGGCCAATCGAAGCCCATTGAGTAGGCGTCCAGCCAAGCGTTTCTGGTTGATCACGATGGTTCTGGACGGGTCAACCACCGCCGCTGGAGAAGATCAAAAACAGCAAGAACACCAACACCAGCACCACCGCGATGATGGCATAGTTCAGCCATTCTCGGCCCGCCTTGCGCTCGCGAATCTCCCTCTCCTGTTGGCGACGGCGTTTGTATTCGATGCTGTCGGTGCGTCGAAGCTGGAACTGAGCCTTGCAGTAGGGACAAAGGACCTCCTGATCCAGCATCTCGATTGGCGTCTCCAATTCCTGCTTGCACTGCGGACACGGGATATGCAGGACCTCAGGCTCCTTCAACTCGACGGCAGAACGGCGCCGAGCCATCGGCGTACCCGAGGACCGGGGTGCGGATGATCGGGACGTTTGGACGACTGGCGGGAATTGAGGGCCTGAATGATTGGCAGTCGGACCGGTCATCGGCGCGCTGGGCGTGCCCCCCGCTTGTCTGCCTGGTTTCGGCTCGGGACCCGCGACCGGTCGGCTGGCCGACCCGCCCGTAGGCCAAGTCGGATTCGAAGCCGGCGGCCACGACGTCGGTGGACGGGGGGCAGGTGTCGCAGGTCCGTGTTGAGCCGGTAACCGATTGCCCAGCGGGGCGGGCGCCGGCGCGACGGGCGTCACGGGGGCCGGTATGATGAAAGGCATCCGACAGATCGGACATTGGCTGGTTTGCCCGGCTTGAGCCGGATCGGCTTGCAGGATGTTCGAGCACTGGGGACATTGAAACTGAAACATGACATTACTCCCCGACCGATTCCACAATGCGACCAAAACCCCACCGACGTTCAACCAAGGGCCCGGCGGTAACTGAAATCAAACAAAAACTCCCATTCCGCTCGAGCGATCTCGCGGCATATCTGATCGAGTTCCAAGCGCCCAGCTCCGACCGACTGACAAAGATCCACGAACGCAAATGGATCCCAATCGGTGCCCAGTTGCAGCGATCGAGCCGCTTCGCTGGTCGCATTGGGGCCGGTCAAATCGGCCGCCACGCGGCCCAATGCATCGAACACCGGGTGCTCACCCACCCGCCGAAACCAGTACTTGGCATTCGAATAGTCCGGTTCGCGTCGGTGCATGATCCCATGCCAATAACTTCCGGTGGGCGTGGCGATCGATTGGCTGATCGTATGCGATTCGTCCAAAAAGTCGTGCAGCAGCCACAGTCCCGACAAGCAGGCCGCGGCCGCATTTCGATCGGCAATCGATTGGCCTGAAAACATCGCTTCCATGCTTAGTGCTTGTAGTTCGCCGCGCACTTCCTGGTGAGGGGTTCCCGGCCCCAACTCACACAAGCGGTCGCCGCTCAACAACCGCTTCACTGGCGGGGGATAAGCCGACGGATCAAAAGGTCGATAAACAGCCATATTGAAGACCTCGATAAACGTTAATTCCAGATGGCCCTGGGTTTTCAGCCCTAAAGTATGGACCAATTTAGGCCAAGCGGCCTTTCTGTCCAAGGGATCTTTGATTCCCACCTTCGGGACGCTACCCGAAAAAATGCTCGTCTGCTACAATAACGGCTTCGGCGAATTACCCGAATACCGCATGTTGAGCAAGGAAATGGGGCATGACAATAGATCCCTCTCGGCAGTCGACCGTTCCGCACCAATCGTCCGTGGAAGAAGAAACCGCAGCACCGACATCGGCGGCACCGGCACCGGCGCCCCCGCCGGCAGCCGAACAAAGCGAACAAAACGGCCAAGACGGCCAAACCGGCCAGGCGGCGGCTGACAGCGAATCGACGGCGGCCGATCCGGGCGGAACCGAGGCTTCCGGCCCGCTGAGCGGTCGGCTCGAAAAACGGAAGATCCAAGTTGGCTCGCGTTCCTCGACCACTCGGACGCCTGACGAAGCTCCGCAACACGCCCCGCGCCCCGGTGGTCCAGAGAATCGTGCCGCTGGAGATCGGCGGCGGCGCGACAATCGCGGGAAGAAAGAGGGCGAGCAGGCAGCGGAGGAATCGCGGATCGAGCCTGCGGTCGCTCGGCCGAAGGTCCCGCCGCCCTCGCGCCGCGATAAGCTGACGCCTGATCTGGAAGACGCTTTCCAATCCGCTTTGGCCGGCGCATCGATGGACGAACTACTCGGGGAAACGCCACCGATCAGCGCGGAAGCGTTGGAAGTGGATGCCAAGTACCAGGCGACGGTGGTCAAGATCCACGGGGACAACGTCTTCTGCTCGATCGATGGCCGCAACCAGGGGGTGGTATCGTTGCGCCAGTTTGAGGAACCGCCGACGATGGGTAGCACTCTGGATGTGGTCATTCGCGGGTTTCAGGTGGAGGACGGACTGTACGAACTGACGGTGCCCGGCGGAGCGATCGACGTCCATGACTGGACCGATCTGGTCGAAGGAGCGGTGGTCGAGGCGCGGATTACCGGATCCAACGTAGGTGGTCTGGAATGCATGGTCGGAGGGATTCGAGGATTCATCCCGGCCAGCCAGATCGAAATCTTCCGTGTCGAGAACTACGCGGACTACTACGAAAAGAAGTTAAACTGCGTGGTGACCGAGGCGAATGAACGGCGACGCAACCTGGTGCTGAGCCCACGTGCGTTGCTCGAGCGACAACGTGAGGAACAGCGGGAGAAGCTGTTGGAGGAACTGGATGGCGGCCAGGTGCGTGAAGGCGTGGTCAGCAGCGTCCGCGATTTCGGCGCGTTCGTGGATCTGGGCGGCATCGATGGCCTGATCCATATCAGCCAATTGAGCTGGGATCGGATCGACCATCCCAGCGAGGTCTTGGAAGCGGGACAGCGGGTTCGCGTGAAGGTCGAAAAAGTCAACCGAGACACGGGCAAAATCAGCTTGTCCTACCGCGATCTCCTGACCCATCCCTGGACGGATGTCGAGCAGCGGTTCCCCTTGAATGCCACTGTCAAAGGCCAGGTGACTCGGATCGCCAGATTCGGCGCCTTCGTCAAACTGGCGCCGGGGATCGAGGGCTTGATCCATATCTCCGAACTGGCCCATCATCGGGTGCTGCAGGTCGGCAACGTGGTCAAGGAGGGCGAGGAGGTCGAGGTGATGGTGGTGTCGGTCGATGAAGAGAATCAACGCATCGGGCTGTCGCTGAAAGCCGCTCATCCGCTGGTAGAAGTCGTGACGGATGAACAGGCCGATCCGGCAGCAGATGATTCCCCACCGCCAGAACCATCGGTCAAACCACATCAAGGCCCGCTGCGCGGCGGCACCGACCGAGCGTCGGGCGGTGAGGACTTCGGCCTGCGTTGGTGAGCCCCTAACGGAAAGGAAACGACAGTGAGCGAGAAGACGATTTTTGCACGGATCATCGATCGGGAAGTCCCAGCGGACATCGTGTACGAAGACGAGCACTGCCTGGCCTTTCGCGACATCAAGCCGCAAGCGCCGACGCATGTGCTGCTGATCCCCAAAAGAGAAATCCCCTCGTTGGACGATCTGACGCCCGAGGACCACAAGCTGGCCGGCCATCTGATGATGGTCGTGCCCAAATTGGCCGCCCAGTTGGGCTTGGCCGACGGGTACCGTACCATCATCAATTGCGGACCCAACGGCGGTCAGGAGGTGCCTCATCTGCACCTCCATCTGCTGGGCGGCCGACCGCTGAAGTGGCCGCCGGGTTAGTGTCGTTGCGTAAACGCTGCCAAACCGTTGTCGATCGAGCCTGATCCGGCGCGATCTTGATCCTGATCCGATTCGCTCGAGCATACCGAATCTCCGAACATGGCAAAGGACGCCAAAACAAAAGAATCCCCGCACCGTCAGGCGGCTGCCATCCCGTACCGGCAGCGTCCCGACCAGCCGGAATTCTGCTTGATCACCGCGACCGGAAGCGGGAATTGGATCTTTCCCAAGGGGATCGTCGATCCCGGTGAAAACGTCGAGCAGGCCGCGCTGAAGGAGGCCTTCGAGGAAGCCGGCTTGCACGGTCATATCGTGGGCCAGCCATTGGGTTCGTACGAGTTGGCCAAGTTCGGCAAGAAGTTCCAGGTGACAGCGCTGTTGATGGAAGTGACTCAATGCGACCGCCAGTGGAGCGAGCAGCACCTGCGGCAACGGCGCTGGGTACCCGAGGAAGAAGCCCAGCGCATGCTGAAACAGACGCATCTGCTCGAACTACTGAAATCGGCCGCCAAACGACTCGATCGGCGGCTGAGCGACTAATCCCGTCCCTTAAGATCTCGATTCACGAGCCGCTGATGCCGGAAACGGTTCGTTCGTGGAGACCATGTTGCATAGCAAACGAATCTGGTCCATCGTTCCGGCCGAAAGCGTTGAGTGGCTGGCCGAGCAGCTCACCCGGGGTACCTGGTGCGGCTGCAACGGCTTTGGGCTGGGCAACTACGTGTTCGTCAACGACGCAACCTCCGCCGACGGTGCCCAGGAATAAGGCGTTCTCCGGGAGGACGGCGACCACTACGTGCAAATCGAGTCCTTACGTTCTCCTGGATGGCCTACGACGTATGCATGACAGTTAACTATTCCGACACTCCAAGAGACATTTCATCGTTCTCGGTCGCATCGGTCACCCGTCGCCGTCGATGATTGCGGCGAAAGAAATGGCGGACCACCGGAAAACAATAAGCACCCGGCCATATATTCCTTGGTGGAATCGGGCGGAAGGGGTCGGGAGTCGTTTTCGGGTGAGACGCTTC
>REEF01000478.1 GCA_007695205.1 Planctomycetaceae bacterium | reverse complement strand
CTCATCGTCATGATCCGCCGAGCGATCCTGTCCACCTTCAACGTTCACGCTAAATGCCTCATATCAGATCGTGATGTCTGAAACCGGGCCGAAAAAATCCAAACATAAAAGTCCAATACGGCATTTCGCCATTGACGCACGCATTGGGTACTCTTAACATGTCGCCCCACATCTGAGCATGGTCGCACCGATTTTACGAAATTTGTTGAATCTTCCGGTTTTTCTCATTCTGAAGGAACTAGCTGTCCGAAGCAGTTTACAGACCGTCAAAGGAGCGCAACATTCGACTTAGCCGCTCGTCTCGCACAAAAAGGACTTTAAACCATGCGTCTCAATCTACCTAAGCTTTTTCAGGCGTTGGTGATCGCTTCGGGAGTTACCGCAGTCGCACTGACCGGATGTTCGGGCACCAGCAGTTACAGGATGCCGGGCATGGACATGTTCGGTTGGGGCAAGAAGAAACCGGCGGATACATCGCTAGCATCGACGGATCGAACCAATCTGCCAGCACCACCATCCAACGCCACTCGACCACAACCGGCTCCATCTTACACTCAGCCACCCGGTCCGGGTCCTACTCCCACGCAAACCGCATCCGGCCAGACGTTACCGGGCGGGCTTGTTGGCCAGTCGGGCAACTTAGGGCATCCTAGCACGGGGCATCCCGCTTCGACAAGTACATCGCAGGGATTCTACTCGCCGGAATACACCCCCCAAACGCAGCACGGCGGCATGGCAACGGCCACAAGTGGTGGTGCCTACCAGCCGAATTCTCACGCGCAAGCTGGTCTTCAAAACGCGGGACAGACTTGGAACAGCAACCCGGCGTCGGCCTATGCTCCGCCCACCTCGGGCTCCTCCAGTTCGACCGCTGCGGCGCCTTATACTCGTCCCGGCAATTTCGATCAGTTAGGGGCGAGGCCTAGCACCGCGCCCCCTGAGCATTTCACGGGTCAACAAGCACCTCAGGCCTACCCGAACAGCGGTTATCCGTGCCCTATCTCGGGAGGATGCTCGTCCAGTCCCTACGCAGGACACACCGCAGTCGCACCGCCAGCTACCGCGCAGGCTTGGCAGCAGGGGAGTGCTGATGGGACGTATCGTCCCGGCAGCACATCGCGGGTAACCCCTTACGGAACCAGCGATTCGATCAGGATGGCCGAAGCCCCGGGTATCCAGCCCGCTTCCTTTAGCGGCGACCAACGCCAAGGTTCTCCATCTGGGGAAATGGGCAATGTCCCTGCTGGAAGTACCCAGCCAACGACCAGTCCGGCGGGGGCACACCACGGTTATCCGAGCATTTACCGGTAGCCTGCAGGGGATTCAAAAAAGAAATCGGCAGCAAGCATGCAACGCGGTTGCGTTTTTCGTAGCCGCGTTTTTTGCGTCTTGGTGCCCAGACCGCCTCCATCTTACCTAATGATCGCTCCCTTGCATCATGATGGTCCATACGTTAAATTCAGGGCGATAGGACGGATCGGACCATCCGAGACGCCAGCGTAGCTTCAATTGGCAGAGCACCGCATTCGTAATGCGGGGGTTGCGGGTTCGACTCCCGCCGCTGGCTCCTTCTCGTTTCTTGCAGGCACTCGGGAGCAGTTGCGGAGACCCTACGTAATGGTGGCAGCCACAGACCTTGGAATTGATATTAAAGAGATCGTCTTGTCGAATTCGACATTCGGCCCGCAGGAGATCCGATTGATCACGGCGGCGATTTCTGAGGATTTTGCGAAACACGCCGTGCTGCGTGAATCGGTTGCTGAGCTTCAATCGCAGAGCGAGCAGACGCCAGCCAGTGCGGTACGCCTGGGTGTTTGCCTCTATCTTTTGGGCAGGTTCCGCGAAGCCATTCGGATGCTTTCTCAGGCCGATGGAGGTGCCGTGGCCCGCTTCTATCAAGGGCGCGCCCATTTTGAGGTTTCCGAGTACGGCAACGCCATCAGTTGTTACGAAGCGGCCAAAGTTGCTGGATATGATCCGGACTTGTGCGCCTTGGCGACCTCCGAAGCGATGCGTTACGACCGACAGTACGACGAGGCGATGAAGGTGCTGGACCAGTTATTCGGCCCGATCGAGCAGACGGCGGAATATCTGTATCAGCGTGGTGCAACCGTGGCGGCCATTGGCGGGTACCCCGAGGAAGTGGTGCGTTTGTACGAGCGGGCTGTGCAGGTCGACAGCCGGCATCCTGGCGCTTTGTTCGGCTTGGCCTTGGAGAACGATCGACGAGGCAACGATCAGATGGCTTTGGACTTGTACAAACGGTCCGCCTACTGTTTCCCCACGCACGTCGGCGCGTTGATCAACCTGGGCATCCTGCTGGAAGACATGCTGCAATACGATCAAGCCCAGGCATGCTATCAACGCGTTCTGGACTGTTTCCCCGGCCACGATCAAGCTCGGTTGTACTACAAAGATGCCACCGCGTCCTGCGACATGTTCTACGACGAGGAGGCCAGGAAACGCAGCGATCGTTTGACTCAACTGCTGAACATTCCGGTCACCGATTTCGAATTATCGGTGCGCAGCCGCAATTGTTTACAAAAGATGGGCGTCCGGACCCTCGGCGATCTGACTCGAACCAGCGAGGCCGAATTGCTGGCCAGCAAGAACTTTGGGGAAACGTCACTGGTCGAGATCCGAGACATGCTGGCTTCCAAGGGTCTGGAACTGGGCCAGTTCGCCAGCGAGCGTCCCGAGCCGGCGCCGGCTTTTGATGTTGCGAATCTGACGCCCGACGAACAGGCCCATGTGAACCGCCCCATCGGCGATTTGAACCTGTCGGTGCGAGCCCGTAAGGCGATGGTGCGTTTGGGTTTGACGACGATCGGCGAGTTGATTCGTAAGACGGGGGACGACCTACTGGAATGCAAGAATTTCGGCGTCACCAGTCTGAACGAAGTCCGCGAAAAACTGAGCGAGATGGGCCTCAAACTTCGAGGCGACTGAGCCCGAGTGGCACGGATGTTTGCATTCCACGTCCAGCATCAGGACCCGCAATCGGCAGCCCGCTGTGGCATGTTCGTCACCCCGCGCGGCTCGGTGCTGACCCCAGCCTTTATGCCGGTAGGCACGCAAGGCACAGTGAAGGGCGTGAACGTCGATCTGTTAAAAGCAACCGGTGCCCAAATCATCCTGGCCAATACCTATCACTTAACCCTTCGGCCTGGTGAAGGCATTGTCCATCAGTTGGGCGGCCTGCACGCATTCACCGGTTGGCAAGGCCCGATCCTAACCGACAGCGGTGGTTTCCAGATCTTCAGTCTGGCTAGGATCACCAAGGTCAATGAGCAAGGCGCGATGTTTCGATCGCACATCGATGGCCGGCTGATCGAACTCAGCCCCGAGAAGGCGATTGACATCCAGCAAACGCTGGGCAGCGACATCGCCATGGTGTTGGATCATGTCGTTCCGTTACCGAGTCCGCGCGAGGCGGTGCGGGACGCTTGCGATCGCTCGGTGCGCTGGGCCGCCAGATGCCTTGAGCACGCGAGGTCGGATCGACAGGCTCTTTTCGCGATTGTCCAAGGAGGCCTTGATCCGGACCTACGCATCGCATGTGCTCGGCAACTAGTCAGCATGGGCTTTGCCGGCTATGCCATCGGCGGATTGAGCGTCGGCGAGCCTCCTGCGGACATGTATCGAATGCTGGATGTCACGTGTCCCGAGTTGCCCGAAGGTCGGCCTCGATATCTGATGGGGGTCGGAACGCCCGTCGATCTGCTGGAAGCGATCCGACGCGGCGTCGACATGTTCGATTGTGTCATCCCGACTCGCAATGGCCGCAATGCGTTGGCGCTGACAGACAACGGGCCGCTGAAAATGCGAAACCTGAAGCATCAGTCGGATCCTCGTCCCATCGACGCGAACTGCCCATGCCCCGCCTGCCGTCATCACAGCCGGGGCTATCTCCGCCATCTGTTCATGGCGGGCGAGATGCTAGGCCCCATTCTGGTATCGGTTCATAATCTGACCTTCTACCAGCAATTGATCGGTGAAGCTCGACAAGCCATCCAGCAGGCCAGATTCGACGACTTCTTTTGCGAAAAACTCCAACGATGGCAAAGCTCGACCGCGGACCATGGGTAGGGTTTACACCGTCATCGGGGCAGGATGCCCTGGAGCCTTCGAGGATCGCCGCGCCGATGGGGGGGTGAATCGCTTCGCGCCGCGAGAGGTTTCCCTATTGTGAGCGGAACTCATGGCCGAATCATCTAAACCCCCTACATTCCCCTCTCTTCCCAATACGATCACTGTGTGGCCGCCATACAGCTCACTGGCGGCGGTGGTCGATCCCAAGCGTCACAAACAACTGGGTAGACGCTCTTGTCGCTTGTTGCGCAAGGCTTTATGATAACGGACTTAAAGCACCGAAAAGTTGGCCCGATCGATGAAATCGGACGGGTGGAAAGAAATCGAGGTGAGGGGTGGTAACCGCGACCAGTTGGTTTGAGTCTGGATCCCTGATCCTGTTGGCACAGCAGGGCGGCCAGGGAAGCATCTTGACGATGATGATGCCGATCCTATTGATCGGTATGTTGTTCTATGTCTTGATGATCTTGCCGGAAAAGAAGAAGCGGAACGAGATCGCTCGGATGCAGGAAGGGCTGAAGAAAAATGATCGCGTCGTGACGATCGGCGGGATCTTGGGGGTGGTGGTTAACGTGCAATCAGGCTCGGAAAAGGTGACAGTCCGCATTGACGAAGCGAACAACACGCGTATCGAGGTGCTGCGCGGCTCGATTTCTCGCGTGTTGAGTGACGACAAGTCGGACGCGAACAAGGCCGAAAGTTGAGTCCGATCGAGGAAGTTTCGGCGAAACGTTTTGTGGGCATTCATTAGGGGATCGGGAAGTTCCTGTTATGTCGTTTGATATGATTTCGTGGTGGTTACTTGGTCAAGCCGATCAAGTTGTCAGTGCGCCCTGGTGGCGGACTTTGTTGTTGCTGTGCATTGCCCTGCCGATCCCCGCGTTGCTGGGCAATTGGTTCGCCCGGTGGTTGCGCATGAAGGATTACGGTTGGAAGCTGGCCGTCATCTTCTGCGCACTGTCCAGCGCGACGGTGGTCGTTTCGACGGGGCAATTGAATCTGGGCGTCGATTTGAAAGGCGGTGTGATCCTGATCTACGAGATTGATCGGGAGGCCTTACGAGGCGACGATCCGATGGCGGCCGATTCCGCCTTCATCGACTGGGGCCGATTGATCCAATCGATTACCAACCGGATCAACCCGGCCGGTACCAAAGAGATCGTGGTCCGGCGCTACGGGGAATGGCAGATCGAGATCATCATCCCGGAAGTACAAGACATCGAGATCGAACGAATCAAGGATCTGATCAGCACGGCGGGTGCCTTGGAGTTCCGGATCGTTGCCAACCGAACCGATCATCCGGGCATCATCGCGCAGGCAGAAGACCAGGCGGACGATCCTCAGCTCCGGCGTTCCCGCTTCGTCCGTGACGGACCTGAGGAACTGGGCTACTGGGCTCGCGTCGCCCGCGAGTCGCAGCCGATCACTGGTGGGATTTATCCGTTTCGCGTGACGGTCGGCGGCGATATCCTCCGCAATGCGGTCACCGGCGAACTGCTGGATGTTCCGCCTGCGGTACGCGGTGGCGACGGCGCCACTTTGGCCCTATGGGCCGCCGAGCAGGAGATCAGGGAGATCGACGTATTGATGGCCGTGGATGACGGCTTTGACGTCACCGGTGCCCATTTAGGAATGGTCAGCAGTTCGTGGGATGAAACGGCTCAACCCAGTGTCCGTTTTCGCATGCGAGGCCAAGGGGTCGGTCTGATGGGCGGGCTGACCGGCAGCAACCTACCCGCGCGGGATCGCGAGTTTTATCGGCGGCTAGGGATCATGATGGACGGCACGCTGCTGTCGGCGCCGCGAGTGATGAGCACCATCAGCGACCAGGGGCAGATCACCGGAGGGTTCACGAGGGCCGAGGTCGAATTCCTGGTAGGGATCTTGCAGGCGGGCAGCCTTCCTGCCGCGCTGTCTACTGATCCGATCAGCGAGAACAAAATCGGCGCACAATTGGGCGAGATGACCATCCGTCAAGGTCGCACCGCGATCGCCTTCTCGCTGATGGCTGTCGTGGTCTTCATCCTGTTCTGGTACCGATTGGCAGGGTTGATCGCCTGCGCGGCACTAGCTGCCAGCCTGCTGCTGGTCATGGCTTTTCTGATCCTGTTCAAGGCCGCGGTTACGCTTCCAGGTCTGGCTGGTCTGGTGTTGACCGTTGGTATGTCGGTCGATGCCAACGTGTTGATTTTCGAACGTATCCGCGAAGAACGCCGTCGCGGTTCGGCACTGCGACTGGCGATCCGTAACGGGTTTGATCGAGCCACCACGACCATTGTCGATGCCAATCTGACCACCCTGATCACGGCCCTTGTGCTGTATGCGATCGGTACGGATCAGCTCCGCGGGTTCGCGGTCGTGCTGATCCTGGGCATCCTGATGAGTATGTTTACGGCGATTTTCTGTGCTCGCGTGGTATTCGAGCTGTTCGAACGCACGCGGCGAATGAAGGATCTGAAGTTGCGATCGATCCTCCCGGACTCGCATATCGACTTTATGAGCAAACGCCAACTGGCTGCGGTCGCTTCGATCGCGCTGATCGTGATCGGCATGGTCGGCGTGGTGGTTCGCGGCCGACAGATATTCGATATCGACTTCCTGGGCGGAACGTCGGTGACCATGATCCTGGAGCAGCCGAGTTCAGAAGCGGATATCCGCGGGATCCTCGATCCCCGCTTTGCCGACATGACGATCGAAGGCTCGTCGGTCCAGTACTCGGTCAATCGCATGGACGTCGAAGGCCTGGAGCCCATGACCGTCTGGAAAATCGACTCGTCGATCCCCGACGTCAAACAACTGGAAAACGTGCTTTACGAATCGTTCACGGTCGCGAGATACTCGATGGATTTTGGAGATCTCGAAGCCACCTGGATCGAAGAACCAATCGATGAAGTGCCCGCTCCCGACGAACCGATAACGCCCGAGGAAGAAGCCCCGGCACCGGAGGAAGAAACCCCGGCGCCAGAGGAAGAAACCCCGGCACCGGAGGAAGAAG
>REEF01000428.1 GCA_007695205.1 Planctomycetaceae bacterium | reverse complement strand
GCTGGCGTCGTGCAAGGTTAAGCGGTGAAATCCGAAATCCACCTGGCAGAAAGATGGCGTAGATATGGTCTCAGATATTTCTGCCATCAATTTTTCTGCCAATAACCCTTGATCTGGCCACTGATAACTGCCACCCACCAATCGACGGTCACCTTTTCTTCGCCTGTTTGTAACGCAAGGCGGATCCCCGCGTACTTGATGGTGACAGGATTTCCAACCCAATGTCCCTCCATCAAGGAGCTTGACCATGTTTCGTACGATGTCGTTCGCCATGACCGCCGCGTTTCTCCCGCTTCTGTCGTCGACCGTATCACACGCCGCCGAGATTCCTGCCCGCCTGAGCGAGACGAGGGCTCTGGACGGCGAGCTGGACCGTTTCATTGCGGAAGCCCGCAAGTCGGCAGGAACGCTCGATGGTTTCGAGCGCGACGTTCGTGCCGCCCGGCAAGATGTCGAAAAGGCTATCCAGGTCACGACATCCATTCGCCGGAACGATGAGCGTCTTCGCAGGCTGATCCGGCAGCTAAGGCCCTACGAATCCATTCCCAAAGTCCGCACTGCGGTCCAGGTGCTGGCTCGCAACCTGAGAGAAATCCAGACCATGTTTCACAAAGTCCGCACGCGGACCGATTCGGCAGAAAGAAATGTGCTGCGGCCCACAGCCCAGCGGCTTAGGAAGTTTGAGGGCGATCTGCGAGAACACCGCCGGAAGATCTTGGCGATGGTCTCGGATGCAGAACAGGCTCGAACGAGGTTGTCACAAACTGCCCGGATAGCCGATAGCCAGAACGCGGCTCGTCGCAGCCTCGAACACGCGGCGCGGGCAGTCCGCCCCAGGATCCAATCGCTCAGCAACTCGTTTGCCGAAGTCAACTCGCTCGCTGCCAACTTTCGCGCCGAACTGTCCACAATGCGTCGTGGTCTGGCCAGCTTTTGGACCGTCCAGAACTCTCTGGCCCACATGGATCGCCAACTAAAACCGGCCGAAAACACGATTGGCCAACTGGACCGAGTCCTCTCGCGCCGCGTGGAGGTCAAGCTTTTCACAAAGACTTTCGGGTTCTCGGTCCGCGAGGTGCTCGAAACACCCGGCAAGATCGCTGGGCCCATTCTGAGGCCTATCGAGAGCCAAGTCGAAAGACTCCTACAACCACTGCTGAATCGATTGAATATCCGCATCGATCCACCGAAGGGACTGGATGCACTTCTCGGCAGCCTCACCCGTCTGACGACGGCCAGCAACAAGCTGGAGCAGTCCCTCAAGCAGACGGAAGAGAAACTGACCGGCAACGTACTTCGAAGCACGCAACGTTTCCAGGACCTGCTTCGCCAGCCGCCACTGAACGGAACGGTCGGGCGTTGAAGGTCCAGCTTGGCCAAGCCACCGGTGACCGGTAAGCCGACGCTCCGTACCTACGAGATGATCTGCTTCTACTTCATCGGTTGGCCTGCCAGGCGTTTGCCAAGATCGCGATCGACGTGTACGATGGCGGATGTCACGCCGCGTCCTAGGCACTGTCAGAAAAGGGGTCCGACCCTCTCCGGACACACCGTATTGCCCGAGTTTTAGCGTGTCCTCCAAAGGGTCAGACCCCTTTTCTGACAGAGCTTAGTTCCGAATCGCATCACGTTGAAAGGAGGCCCGGAACCATGTCAACGCCATCTCGTCTGACCGTCGGCCGCACCAGTACCGGTTTTCTTATCGCTTTGGAAGGGCGAGGCACGTTGTTTCAATGCCCCGTCTTTCAAGAACTGGTCGACCGCTGCCTTGGTGAAAAACAGTTCAAGGTTGTCGTGACCTTGTCCCACTGCGAATATCTGGACAGCACCTTTCTTGGCTGCCTCGTCAGTCTGCACCGCAAGCACAATACTACCGGACATGTTCGCCTGGAAATCGATGCTCCAGCCGAGCGACGTAGCGGATTGCTGCATCACGTCAATCTGGATAGCTACCTCACCTTTGCCGGTACCACGCCCGACCTTGTCGGTGAACCGGTAGAAGTTGAAATCACGACTCCGGACAGACACAAGATAGGCAAGCATGTGGAGGAGGCCCATCGCCATCTCGCGGGACTCGGTGGTGCTGAAGCCGCGAAGTTCGAACGGATCGCCCAGCAAATGGCCGGGGAGCAAGGAAAGAGTTGACCCAGATTGTTCGCGAAGCGATGTGGCTACGATGCAAGCTATTTGCTGGCAAGACGGGCACGATTGCTCCACACTTGGCTCCGATTCTCCAGCGGCTGGGGATTGTTCCCGAGGTGCGGTACAAATTGGCAACCATGCCAGCCTTCGCCGCGCCGCTATCCAAAGCTGGCTGTCCCCGGTCCGATCTCGAACAACTCGTCGGTCGAGACCATCTTCTTTCCCTTGAGGACCTGACGCAGGACCTCTCTCGCCCTTGTCTCTGCCAATTCGAGAGATACGCCCTATTATTATTGCATTTGCGAGCAAGGTATAGCTCGATAGAAGGGGGGGACTTCAGCTTAGATCATAGCTGTCCTGAAACACGGTGACATTCAAGACGGCCCCGGTCCGGAATTTGCGTCCCATGCGTACACGGTCGGCCACGCGACGGCCAATGCAATGCAGAAGGCAATCGATCTGACAGTTTGGTTTGTCATTTCTGCCTCTTCATGGTTGCGGGAGTGTTCACCAGAACGTCCGTTGCCGGATGAACCAGCGCGGAGCCGGTCCTGACCACAGCTTTCCGAGCGGTCCGTATTCACCGGGGTCGATCGGCTTGCCCAGTTCAGGGAACTTGCCCAATGCGACGCACAGCAGTCGCTGGTGGTCGTCCGCGGCGTGAAAAGCATCATCGCTGCCACCAGCAGCCCAGGCGGCCTCGGCGGTCTGTTGGGCGAGATGAGCGACCTCGTCGGCGTTCCAAGGAGCCTCGTCCACTTGGCTGGCGCGGCGCGTCGCAAGCACCGCCGCGAGAGCTTTGGCAGTCTCCTGGTCGATCTCCGTCGCCTCGAACGCATCGCGGATGTTCGTGACGACCGTCGAGCGGGCATCAGGGGCTGTTGCGGCCTGGTTGCCCGCCTCAATCGCATGTCCCACCGACCGGAGTGCGAGCGCGGCCGCCTTGGCCGCGAAGCGGACACCATCCGCGGCTTCGGCCGCCATTTCGCGAGCCGCCCGGTCCGCTGCCGCAAAGTTGGCGCGTGGAAGCGGCTCCGCGCGACAGAAGCACTCGATCTCCTCAAGGCCTCGTTCCACGGCCTGGACCTGCGAATCGTAAAGCGTCCGGCACGATTGCCACAGTGGCTGAACCCGCCGCGCATACCGCACCGCATACGCCACAATGGCGCGAAGCGGCAGTCTTCGAAGCTCTTCCCAATTGGGCAGTTTGGACGGATGCATCAACGATTCGGTTCCACTTGCCCAGAACGCAGTGGTGCCACCAAGTTTCCAGGCCATTGGGCCAATCTTACCACGCCCAAATCCACCTCGCAATCCTGGCCGGGGCGAACTGCGATCGCCCTTGCAAAACTCGGTTCGGCCGTATTAGGGGGCGGGCGGAAGAATTGCCAGCAGGTTCTTCGTCAAAGGTTCGTCGGGCTGCAACTCCAGGACTCGCTGTAGATTCTTGCGTCCGGCTTCGACTTGGTTCAGCATCAGGCAGTGGTAGGCCAGCAGGAAATGGTGGGCGTCCGAATCCGGGTGGGCTTTCGTCGCCGCTTCCAGCGACCGTAGATGCTGGGTGTACAGTTCTGCGTCACCGTAGAAGCGGTACAGCGTGTTCCAGTTCCAACCAGGACCTGTGGACAACGCCGTGTAGGCCGCTTCGGCGGAAAGCGGATACTCACCCTGGGCGAACAAGATCAGGGATCGCATTTGAAATAGATCCGCTTCGCCGGGCAACTGCTCGATGGCCCGATCCACGAAGTGCAAGGCGCGATCGTAGTCACATCTTTGAAAAGCCTGGCGAGCCAGTTCGAAGTTCTGTTCGGGAGTATGGGTCACCGGAATCGTCGGGTGTCCTGGGCAGGGACGCGGCTCGCAGATCGGCCGGCTACCACAGAAAGGATTGATCGTCTGGCCGTTGGCGCCACCGACAGCGATGGCGGTCGCCAGCGCCGTTGCGTGCTCGATCCGGAAGCCTCGGAAGTTCAATCGCAACGGGGATCTGCCGGATTCGCCGCGGTAACGCCGGTCGCTGACCGGTGGATTCGCCGGTTCGATCGTCTGCTGAATCCCGGGAGCGAACTGGCGCAACGAGTCGGAGGCAGCCGACTGAAGTACTTGTGGCAGTCTGTTCGACTGGCGAGCCTGGCCGCCGGAGACCACCGCTGGCAGATTGATCGAACTGCCGGAGCCGGCTTGGCTGTTGGATCGGGCCGAGCCGATTTGAATCCTCTGCCCCCCGACGCTGAATCCGCCCCAGCCCTGGGCCGAAGCTGATCCGGTAGTCACTAGCAAAATGGTCGCGGTCAGTACTGCGTTCGAGGCATTGCTTCGTGTCGTCATGATTCTGTCTCCGTGTGGTTCGTGGTCCCGGTTTGGCTTTCAACGCGGCGAATTACTAATCCGACTCGCCCTCCACCTTCACATACGGACAAAAGACAACGTGTTACACCGCTGTCGGAAAAAACAACAGAATTCGTCGAGAGCAATGGACAATCCGCCATACAACGTTCCTGGTGCGAACGTCTGCTATTCATCCTTGCTCTGGAGCGATGCAACCGAAAAGGCATCAAACGCATCGATAACGATGCAGTGCGACTGCGAGTTTTTTCGGGTTGGGGGATACTTGTCAAAGGTACGCGGTCATGATCCACTGCAATCATGACTCTTCCGTGGCGTCGAGCGGTCATCTCAGCCTGATGATGCCTGGCGCCCTCGCACGGCCTCAGTTCGAAGGATCGGGCTCATCGTGAACTTCCATCCTGGCAGGCAATCGGACCAGCGAGTAGCGTTGCCCGAAGACATCGCTCTCTCGTTCCAGCCGTCGTCGCCCATGATGACCACGGACTTCACGGCCCAGGCGCCCTCGTTCGTTCCGCCCTGCCCTGCGGCGCCCCGGTCCGGTCCGACGGGCACCGCCGAATTGGCCCCCGGCGAGAGGCTTGGCGAGTTCGAGGTCGCCGACGTTTTGGGCCGCGGCGGCTTCGGCGTGGTTTACCTGGCGCGCGATACGTCGCTCGACCGCCTGGTGGCTTTGAAGGTCAGTCCGGATGCAGGAACCGAGGGCAAGAACTTAGCGCAACTCGAACACGAGAATATCGTCCAGGTCTACTCGGAAAGCGTGGACCGTCTGTTGCAGCAACGGCTGTTGTGCATGCAATACGTACCAGGTTTGACCCTGGGCGAAGTGATCGACTTGCTGCGCCAGATGGATGGGCCGCCTTCCAGCGGCGCCGATCTCATCCGCCTGCTCGACCAGCGGCAACACCAGGCGAGGTTCGAGCCCACCGCGCTGCGGGATCGCGAACTGCTCGATAAATGCGATTTCGTCGAGGCGGTTTGCCTGTTGATTTCGCGTTTGAGCGAGGCCCTGGCGCATGCTCACGAGCGGAATATCCTGCATTTGGACGTCAAGCCGAACAATATCTTGCTCAGCCTGTACGGCCGTCCTTTTCTGATGGACTTCAATCTTTCGTTCCAATCGGTGGCGCTGGACACGGCTCAGCCCCAGTTGCTCGGCGGGACACTCCCCTACATGTCTCCGGAACATCTGGAAGCATTCCTGGTCCATACCGATGAAGCGCACCGGAGTCTGGACGCTCGCACCGACATTTACGCCTTGGGGGTCGTCTTGTTCGAATTGCTCGAGCGTCACCTGCCGTTTCAGGTGCAGCCCAGAGGCAGACTGGCAGAGACCGTGGAAGCGATGATTGCCGAGCGACGGGGAGAGGTGGACGAACGTCTTCGAGCCTTGAAAACCGCTCCGGATTACGTCAATCACGTGGTGAAGCGTTGCTTGGCCCCGTCGCCCGACCAACGCTACTCCTCTGCTACTGCGCTGCAGCTCGAATTGGAAGGCTGCCGGCAATTGCACCGCGCTTGCCGCAAAATGCCTCAAGCCGGTTGGTTGATCCAGGCCGCGCTGCAGAGACCGTGGTTTTGGTTGATTCTACTCGGGCTGCTGCCCCACATCATTGGCAGCCTGGTGCAGATCGCCTACAACGCAATTCGCATCGTGCATCAACTCTCGGAGCAGCAGCAGGAGTTGTTCATCCAGTTGGTCGCGGTCTTCAATCCGGCCGTCTATGCGGCTTGTTTGCTGTGGCTGGCGCCTTATCTGCTATCCATCTATCGGGCGTGGCGTCAAATGTGTCGCGATCCAATGAACGTGGGACCGGCGATCGATGCGGCGCGCCAAGAGGCGATCCGTTTGCCGGGCCGGGTAGTGCTGATCGGCGGCGTGGGGTGGCTGTGCGGCGCCTTGTTTTTCCCTACCGTCCTGCACTATCGCGCCGGCGGCTTGCCTTGGGACGCTTGGTTGCATTTCTGGATCTCCTTTCTCTTGGCGGGATCGATCGCCGTGGCCTACGGCTTCATCCTCACCCAGTATCTGATCCTGCGCGTCATGTACCCCAGGATGTGGTATTCGCCGGCCGAGTTTCCCCACCGAGCTGTCAAGGAGTTGGCGCGTGTCGAACCGCGAATACGGGTCTTCCAGTCCCTGGCGGCCTCCATCCCGTTCATGGGCGCCGTGATCCTGGTGACCGTGGGCCCGGATCAGTTCAACGCTACGGACTACGGTGCTTTCCGGCTGCTGGTCGCCACGCTGATTCTCTCCGGGATGCTCGGCGCCAGGCTGGCCGCTACGATCAGCCGCCAGGTCTCCCGGATGATTCAAACCTTGACATCAGCCGCCCCTGCTCCTTGATCATCCCGAAAACGGGATGCAGGCTCCTTGAACTAAGTCCGCAGCCCGCAGCGTCTGTCCGAGCGACTCCTGGACCATTTTGGGTGGCAGATGATCGGCTTTCCAACTTCGGCGGAACCCGGCGGCCTGGCCGCTAAGTCAGGCCACGAAGAAATTCCACGTGCGTTGTAACAGTCGCCGGGGCTGGCCGTATGTGAAGGTGTGAGTCGGGAGTATCCGACTCGGGTCGAAAACAAGAATCTCGAAAGCGAGG
>REEF01000203.1 GCA_007695205.1 Planctomycetaceae bacterium | reverse complement strand
GGAACCGGAACCAGAACCAGAACCGGAGTCCTAAGCGACTCTCCATACCCACACCCTATACCAGCTCCAGAGCCGGGATGCTTCGTCAACCCGACTCTGGAGCTGCTGGTGTTTTGTCAGGTAGTCGCTGGTTTCATGTACCGGCATTCTTTGGGCGTTCTGCAAATGGATCGTAAGATCATGAACCGAATTGCCTTGGTTTTCGGGTGGATGACAATCGTTTCCAGCCTGTTCGCTGGCGTGGTCCACGCGGACTCGCCGCGTCTGCGATACTTGATCCAGACGTTGGGAAATGCCGAATCGGCGGGGATCACTCGTTCAGATGACCAAGACGGATACGTCTTTTGTCTCGAGTATCAATTGGGCAGTTGGGCACGCTTCAACTGGCCCATTTTTGAACCGGTTCCAAGTAATCAGGCCGTCGCATTCCGAGCAAGGCCGGATGCCGCTGAACCTGCCGCGGTGATCGCTCGTGTGATGACCGACGACGGCAACCAATGGCAGGGACCTCGGATCCCCCTTCAGCAATCTTGGACCGAAGTTCATCTGGAGGCCTCCGATTTTCGTTTCTTCCGCGGGTCCGACTCGATTCGAACCAAGCATCCGGACCTGGGGCAAGCGGTCCAGTTTCAGATCGTCCCGGCGACGGCTGACGCGCAGGGGACGGGTCGATTATGGATCGATCAAATCCGCTTTCTTCCGGACGGTCCCTACTGGAGTGCCGAAGGTGACGAATTGCGGCCGCCGCCCGATCCAGTCATCGAACAGTGGCAGCGAGTGAACGACTTGGTCCGCCGCTGGGACGCCGAACACCAACGCTTGCAACGCCAATCCCTGCAGACAAATTTGTGGGTGCAAGAATTGAACCGGCTGATCGCCGACGGGGCGACACCCGCCGGGAAACGCCGCGTGCTGGAACGTCTGGCTCATCAGGCGATGCCTTGGCAGCAGCCGCCCGAAACACCTCAGGCGCTCACGGAAACGCCCGCGATCAGCATCGATGCCTACCGCGATCTGGTTCAAACTCGACAGACGCCCCCTGTGTCGTTGATCGAATTCTCGGCAGACACCAAGCTGAGCCTGTCGCAATTGTACGCCGCTCCGCAGCAATCATCGCCCACTATTGTGACCATCGACGGTGTGCATGCGGTCCGCCACGAGATCCGGTTTTCCGACGCCGATGCCCAGCAAGTGGTGTTCACTGTGCTGCCGTTTCCCGATCCGGTGGATCTGGAGGGTCAGCGGATCCGGATCCGTATGCGTTGCTCGGCCCGATCGCTCAATGCAGAACTGCCGTTAGTCCTGAGGTTGTATACGGAATCCGTCGAAAGAGGCGAATCGTGGGCCGACCTGGCTCCGGATGTGATGCCCGGCGATTTGTGGACGGAGGTTCACTTCGACGTGGCTCACCCCGTGCGCAGCGTGCGTTTTACCCCGGCTCGTACTCGATCGATCGGCATTCGTGTCGAGAACACTCCCGGTACGAGCGAATCGTTCACGCTGGAACTAGCCGATGTTCGCATCGTGCCCCCAGACGCGGTGACTCAGGTTCGCCGCAACCTGCTCGGTGACGCCGAAGCACGTGTGGCCGTCGCCCGCAACGAGTTGTACGCCCTGCGTGACCGCGTGGCGCAACTTGAAGACCGATTGCGTGAAAAGCCTGACGTGCGGCATGCTTATCTGGCCAGTTTCGAATCCCCTTTGCCATGGTCGGGGCAGCCCGTCGAGCTTTCCGATCCATCGCCGATCGACGCCATCTCTCTGCCGGAAGCCAGCGTGCGTCCGACACGCGTGCGCACGCAGACCGTGCTGGTCGGCGGCCGCCCGGCACTGTGGATCGAGGGCCGCGACTTGCCTGAAGGCAGCCAGATCCTGGCCGATATGCACGATCGAGCGGGTCGATTGCTGGCTGCCGGAAGTGGACCAGCCAGCGGATGGAGCCTGATGCCCGAGCACGTGTTGCCTTGGGAGCCCGGCCAGCCGCATACCTACACGGTCCGCTGCCTGGTTCGCTCCGGCGACCAAACCTATTCCTACAGCCAGCGACTGGTGGGGTTGCGCACCGCTGAAGTCCGAGTCGGTGGGCCCGATGCGCTGCTGCGGCACGCAACGCAACGGGGGCAGCCGGATTGGAGCTACCAGATCAATGGTAGATCCTGGTTCCCCCGCGTGGCCGCTTACCACTGGCCGGACACCGAGCAGACGATGGCCGAAGGCGTACGCATGTTCGGAGACCTGTGGGTAGACGGGGTCCGACGGTACGGGTTCGCTCTCCAGCCCGCCGAATGGGACCGTTTCAGCGAGCAGGGTCTGGGCATGTTCACCTCGCTGGCCCCGACTTATCGCGGCTTGCAGGGTTGGGATGATGTGCAACCATGGGTCGAAAACTACCAGCAAGACTGCGTCCGCGCAATCCCTGTCAGCGACTCGCCCCATCAGTTGATGGCCCAGTCGGGCAACGAAGCCGAGCTGACGATCTGGGGCGCGGATCTTAGTTCCGCCTTTCCCGATGCTCTGTACCAGCCCCTGGATTTGGCTGCCCAGCGACTGGCCCAAGTCGTCCGGCCCAATGCGCCGGTGATGTACGTGCGAGCCAGTTCGTTCCGCCAGGTGCCACCGCTGCCTCACGAACAGGTTTCCGGCGTGAACCAGTACACGGGACGGTACAGCGGACGGATGGAAGACATCGATCGTAACCTGGCCGAATTGTCTCGGCAGGCCCTCTGGGCGGATCGCCCGGTCATGATTACCGAATGGATGGGGCCGAAGTACTCTTGGGCGTCGACTGGCGTCGGCGGTGTCACGCGGCGAGGCGCAGCGCACTATCTGCAAAGGTATTGGCGAGCCATGATCGATACGCCAGGTATCATCGGATCGGCCGAGTTCACTTTGAACTGGGTGATCGGCCCTTTCGAGGACCTGACCAATCAGACTCGGGAACAAGCCTGGAAAGACCGCCCGCCTCACAGCCAATTCGGTGGCGGGCGTACGGCGGATCACATCCCCCAAGTCGGTCCCGGCCAGGCGGTCCGAAGCGAGCCCACGTTCCGCGCGATGCAAGCCTTTCATGGGCCGCTGTTCCTGATGGTGAACCGGCCCGGGCCGATTCTGATCGCGGGCCGACAGGCCGAACGAATCGCCGCCCCCCTGCGTCATTTCCGTGATGGTATCAAGACGGTCGAAGATCCAAACAGCCCGAACGTCGAACAGGCCGCGGGGCACGTGCTGCGGTTGCTGCCGGAGGACTCGTCCCCATCGATACCGCCGAACTGGGAGGAACCCGTGTTTCGAACTGGCTTGAATCCCCTGGACCCGGACGGTTTGCTGACATCGTTGTCTGCCGCTTCGCCCGAGGCGGC
The DNA here is from genome assembly GCA_007695205.1 of Planctomycetaceae bacterium. Lineage (GTDB taxonomy): Bacteria > Planctomycetota > Planctomycetia > Pirellulales > Pirellulaceae > SKKK01. The sequence goes on along the minus strand of REEF01000203.1, from coordinate 3,769 downwards.
GGGGCGAGGTGTCGAGCGTTTGGTTCAGGCCGCCGAAGCACTGGCGGAATGGAACCGATTGGAGGGCGCCATGACTCGGGCCGTGGCCGTCACCGACGCCAGGCATCGCGCCGCGTACGACAATTATCTGCTGGAATTTGCCGCGCGAGGTTATCTCGTTTGTGGTGATGATGTGCGGCAGCAACTCGAATCATCCGAATTCTTCGATGCGGACGGCAACCGACGCCCCGCCTGGCAGGATCTGTCCGCCGTGATTCTCGATACCCAACGAGAATTGGAAGCCACCGAGTTGGAACTGATCGAGCGGCTGACCGACCAAGGAGCCAATCTGCTGATCAGCGCGCCCTGCTATGCGGCCAATCCCGCGCTCACCCGATTCCTCGATGCACAACTGCAGCGCACGGGCACCTTGGCCGACCCGATCCCTGTCGCCAAGACGCTCAGAGAACCGGTCCCCGTCCGGGATTTGGGCAGTATCGATCGCGACGTTATCCATGCTTTCCGGCCCGACATGGCCGATGCGCCCGGATTGGATGTGTTTTCCATTCGCGCTAGCGAAGTCCAAACGTTGGCTCGTGACCCCGAGGGTCGAGCCGTGATTGTCCAACGACCTTACGGGCAGGGCCGAGTCACGCTCTTGGGCACCTCGATCGGCGCCGCGATCGAAGTGCATCGCCGCGTCACCCGATCCGGTGCCACCCACCGGCTGTACGACCGCGATACCGCCTCGGGACTCGAACGGCTCAGCCGTGTCGTCGTCAACTTGTGCCGAGCGGGTTGCCCGTCTGAGCAGTATCGGCCGCGGCTGTACGTTCGAGTGACCCCCGAGACGACCTGGGTACCCCCAGGAGCACCCGTCCGGCTGACCGTGACGCTGACCGATGTGGAAGGCCAGCCGTTGGCAGGCCAACTGCGTGCCCGCGTCCGCACGATGGGCATGCACCGAAGCGCCGGAAGCTGCTCAGGATTCATCGATCTGGTCCCCAGCACTGCGGGGCATTACGAAATTCACAGTCATCCCGCAGATCAGACCGTTCCGACCGCAGAAGGCGTGAATCTGCTGCCGCACACCACGCTGGAATCCGACCCCCACCCGCACGTTTTCAGCATCGACCTGAAGGCCTACTCCCCCAACCACATCCCCGCCAGCGCCGCCACGACCGTGCTGCTGGCATTGGGGGCAGATTTTGAGGAAGCCCGGCGGAATTAAGTTGCGGTGTACGGTGGCATTCAGGCGACCTGGTGCTCTTTTAAATCACGCCGCCTGCCAAGTAAGCGTATCCGGCAGCACCGCCGTCAGCGTCACCGCGGAATGTTCGCGTGTATAATGATCGGTCAGATCGGTGAGTTCGATCTGTTGCAGGCGTTGAAGAAGTGCCTTGGTATCTTGTTGCAGTTGGTCTTCAACCGACTGGGCGTGACTTTTGAGAGCCCTATGGAAATGCCCAGCGTTTTGCTAAATTGACGATCAGGACAATGGTCCAAGCGGTTCGCTGGTTGCGAACAGCCTCGAAACCGCCGAATCGCCGACCTTCTTGACTGGTTTCTAATTCCCCACGATGGTGGAAGGCCCGCATGGCCAAGAAAAATAATTCGCGTACCAACAACAGCACTCCCCAACGGGAGATGAACTCCACGGATCAAAAAACGATGGCCGCGTTGACAGGGCTGGCCGATCAGATCGTCAGCGCGGCCGAGCGTGGTCGAGCGCCCCACCTGGACATCCCTTCACGCTCGTTGTCCAACGTTCGCTACAACAGCTCGAAACGATTCATCGAGATGGGCAGCGGCAAGAACCGCCGTGAGTTGTTCAATCTGTCTCAGGCCAAGAGCTACATGCAGACCGTGCTGGTCAGCAGCGGCTGCAAACAATTGATCGAGGAGGACAAGAGCACCAGCATTCGTGGTCTCTACTATCTGCTGAAACACACGATCGAGGGGGCTCGGGAAGAGACGTTCGATGACCAATCCGATTGCGACCCCGTGATCGAGGACGTCGAGGTGACGCTGAACACGTTGCGCGAAGAGCTGCACGTGTACGCGTCGAATCGCGGTTCGATGGTCGGCAATATCACGCTGATCGACAGCGGCGACGAAATCGATTGTTCGCGCATGGGTTCCGGGGGGTACAGCATCCCATCGATCGTCGAGCCCGAGGTGGTCGAATTCCACAAATGCGACGCCAAGTTTGTCCTGCATGTCGAAAAAGATACGGTCTGGCGTCGGTTCAACGAGGACAAATTCTGGCGCAAACACGACTGCATCCTGACGCACGGCGGCGGCCAGCCGCCGCGAGGCGTCCGTCGCTTGTTGCATCGGTTGAACCACGAATTACAGTTGCCCGTGTACTGCCTATTGGACAACGATCCTTGGGGGTACTACATCTACAGTGTCCTCAAGCAAGGCTCGATCAATCTGGCTTACGAATCCAGACGAATGGCGGTTCCCAATGCCCGCTACGTGGGGTTGCGCAGCAAAGACTACGAACGGTGCGGCCTGTCGCCCAGTGTCACCATCAACTTGTCGGAGACGGATATCAAACGGGCGAAACAGATCGCCAGTTACCCGTGGTTCGAGAAGAAAAAGCCCTGGCAGAAGGAAATCGAGCAGATGTTGAAGAACGGCTTTAAGCTGGAAGTCGAAGCGTTGATCAGCAAAAACATCAGCTACGTGACCGAAGAGTACGTCCCGGCCCGATTGAACGATCAGGATTTTTTGGATTGATCGCTGTGTCCGAACAAGCATGAATACCGCCCCCGCCGACCATCAACCGCCTGCCTGGCCCGCTCGCGTTGGCCAGCGGCCTCGTGTCCTGCTGTTGGGCAGCGGCGAGAGGCCCCGCGTTCAACAAGCGGCTACCTGTCTGCGCCCTTTGATCGAGCAATACGCCGATATCGTCCTGTGCGATTTCGATTATCGTGAGGATCTCGCCAAGTATCCCGCCGATTTTGCCATCGTTTTGGGAGGCGATGGATCGATCCTGCGGGCCGCCAAACAGATGGGAAGCCACCAGATCCCGTTGCTGGGAGTCAACCTAGGAAGACTGGGGTTTTTGGCGGACATCTCGCCTGACGAACTAGCCCATTGCCTGCCCCAATTGGTCGCCGGACGATGCACGATCATCCAGCATCTGATGTTCACCTGTGCTGTCATCCGCGGTGACCAGGTCCTGGATACTCACCTTGGGCTGAACGAGATGGCCATACTTGGTGGCCCTCCCTATTCGATGCTTTACATCGATCTTTACGTTGACTCAGATCTCGTAACTACCTATAGTTGCGACGGTCTGATTATCAGTACGCCCGTAGGATCGACGGCGCACAGCCTGTCGGCGGGCGGACCGATCCTGAGGAAAGACTTACAGGCGTTTGTCGTCCTACCGATCAGTCCGCACACGCTGACGGTCCGGCCGCTGATCGATACTGCGGATCGGGTCTATGAGGCTCATGTACGAGAATCCAACGAGAGTACCAGCGTGGTGGTGGACGGAGTCACCATTCATCGCTTGACTGCGGAGGATCGGGTTCGGGTGCAGCGGGCCGAGGCCAGTTTCCAGATGATCGAGATCGACGACAGAAAGTACTACCGCACCCTGCGCGAGAAATTGGGCTGGGGCGGTGATGTCAAGCGGCAGACGCCCTAGCGGTCGGCGAAGCCGCCGGTTCCCCAACGACCCTTAGATTGCATGGAAGCTACGGTCATGAAACGGATTTCCTCTTTCGTCGCGTTGTCGTCCCTGGTGGTTTTGTTTTGTGTCTCGGCGCTGTTC
>REEF01000263.1 GCA_007695205.1 Planctomycetaceae bacterium | reverse complement strand
CCCCGTCGATGGTGCACCCACCGTGTTGGTTTATGGTCATTATGATGTACAGCCACCTGAACCTTTAGATCAGTGGACGACTCCCCCGTTTGAGCCGACGGTACGCGACGGCAGCGTTTATGCTCGCGGCGCGACCGATGATAAAGGGCAGATGCTGACCCATGTCCACAGCGTCGAAGGTTGGCTAAAGACCCACGGATCGCTGCCGGTTCAGTTGAAGTTCTTGCTGGAAGGTGAGGAGGAAGTTGGCAGCGAGTCCCTGCACGCGCTGTTGGATCGATCGGCGGAACGATTCGCGTGCGATGTGATCGTGATCAGCGACATGCCGCAATTCGGACCGGGCCAGCCAGCGATCACCTATGGTTTACGTGGGATCGCCTACTACGAACTGCGAGTGCACGGAGCCAGAACGGACCTTCACTCGGGGACATTTGGTGGAGCGGTGACCAATCCGATCCAAGCCTTGGCTGCGATGCTGGCGGGATTGTTGGACCAATCGGGCCGTATGACCGTTCCTCACTTTTACGAAGACGTCGTTCCGATGACAGATGAGGAGCGAGCCAGGTTTGCGGCGTTGCCGTTCGATCAGCATCAGTTTCTGGCTCAATTGGGGCTGGATACATCGAGCGGCGAGGAAGGCTATTCGATTCTTGAACGCCGCTGGTCGCGGCCTTCGCTGGACATCAACGGGATCTGGGGTGGCTATCAAGGCGAGGGCAGTAAGACCGTGTTGCCCGCCGAAGCCGGGGCGAAGTTTAGTTTTCGGCTGGTTCCCCACCAGGATCCTGAAAGGATCACGAACGGCCTGAAGCAGCAGCTCGCAGCGTTGTGTCCACCGGGGGTCCGTTGGGAATTGATCGAGATGCACGGTTCGCCTGGGGTGCTTATCCCGCCGGACAGCCCGTATGTCAAGGCAGCAGCCAGGGCGATCGAGCAGGGTTTTGGACGTGCCCCCGTGCTGATCCGCGAAGGCGGGTCGATTCCGATCGTGACAGCGCTTCGCGAAAAACTGGACGCAGACCCCTTGCTGCTGGGATGGGGCCTGGACGACGACAACATGCATGCTCCGAACGAGAAGTTTTCGCTGGCCGACTTTCACCGTGGAATCCGAGCGAGCGCCCACCTTTGGCACGAATTGGGCAGTCTCGGTCCGGCGGATTGACCGAATGGCGATCCCCGCGAGCTTCGATGTTGATCCGGCTTTTGGGACATCGACCAGCGATCCAAACATTAAGAGGAAACACAATGCTTGACCGCAAGTTCATCATCGAAAACCCCGATCTGGTGCAGCAGAACTGCAGCCATCGCAATGTCACGGTCGATGTCGCCGGGCTGGTCGCATGCGAGCGTCAGCGCCGCGCAAAGTTGACTGAAGTGCAGGAGTTGAATCGCCAGGCGAACGAAGTTTCGAAAACTATCGGCAAAGCCAAAGATGCTCAGGAGCGTGAGGCTCGGAAAGAGCAAGGAAGACGCCTGCGAGAACAGAAGGAAGTGGCTCAGTCCGAACATGATTCCTTGGAAGCCATGATCGTCGAATTGCAGGCCAGCATCCCGAACATGACGCATCCCGACGCGCCGATCGGCGGCGACGACGGAGCGAACCGCGAGATCCGCCGGGGCCGGACCGAGCCACCGGTTTTCGATTTTGAACCGTTGGATCACGTGACGTTGTGCGAACAGCTCGATCTGCTGGACCTGGAGGGCGGTGCCCGAACCACTGGGCATGGTTTCTATTTCCTGCGCAACGAGGCCGTGCTGTTGGAATTGGCGCTGCAGCGTTACGCTCTCGAAGTGCTGCTGCCCGAAGGGTTTACCCCGACCATCACTCCCGATATGGCTCGTGACGAGATCGTCGCGGGCACCGGATACATCCCTCGCGGTCCGGAGACACAAATCTACAGCATCGAAGATTCGGAACTCAGCCTGATCGCAACGGCCGAGATCACGCTGGGGGGACTGCTGGCCGGCCAGACGCTGGACGCCCAGCAGTTGCCCATCAAGCTGTGTGGCATCAGTCATTGCTATCGCACCGAGGCGGGTGCGCATGGACGTGCGACTCGAGGCATCTACCGAGTCCATCAGTTCACGAAAGTCGAGATGTTCGTGTTCACGCAGCCGGATCAGAGCGATGCCATGCTGGAACACTTGTGCGAATTGGAGTGCCGCATCTTCGATGGCCTGGGTATCCCGTACCGCGTGGTCGACACGGCCACGGGCGATCTGGGCGGACCCGCCTATCGGAAATACGATCTGGAAGCCTGGATGCCCGGCCGCGGGGACGGTGGCGAATTCGGCGAGGTCACCAGTACTTCGAATTGCACGGACTATCAGGCCCGCCGTCTGAACGCCCGCTTCAAGCGACCTGGCGAGAAAGGGACCCATTTCGTCCATACGTTGAACGGGACCGCAGTGGCGGTCAGCCGCGCGTTGATCGCCATCTTGGAAAACTACCAACAGGCCGATGGGTCGGTCATCATCCCCGAGGTGTTGCGTCCGTGGGTCGGCAAAGAACGTATCGCACCACGAACGAACTAGAAAGGAAGAACCACCATGCACGTTTTGATCGTCGGCAACGGAGGCAGGGAGCACGCGTTGGCCTGGAAGATCGCTCAGAGTCCCCGGGTGGAACGTGTTTACGTTGCGCCGGGCAATGCTGGTACCGCTCAACTGGCGGTGAATGTGAACCTGTCACCCATGGACTTCACCGGCTTGATCGACTTTGCTCGCAAAAACCATATCGGGTTGACGGTCGTCGGTCCCGAGGCGCCGCTGGCAGCGGGCATCGTCGATGCGTTCCAAGCGGCCAAACTGCGGATTTTCGGCCCCAGTAAAGCAGCAGCGCAACTGGAAGGTAGCAAAGTCTTTTGCAAGAATCTGCTGCGCAGCGCGGACGTCCCGACCGCCGATTACCATGTGTTCAATGACCCGATCGAAGCCATGGGGTTCGTCAACGAGCGGTACGGAGAAGAGGACGAGTTAGCACCGCTGGTCGTCAAGGCGGATGGCTTGGCCGCCGGCAAAGGCGTGATTGTCTGCCAGCGTCGAGACGAGGTGCTGGAAGCGATCGACCGGATCGCCTTTCATCGAGAATTTGGCGATGCGGGTGACCAGATCGTGATCGAGGAACGCTTGGAAGGCCCCGAAGCCAGTGTCTTGGCCATCACCGACGGACGCACGATCCTGACGTTGCCCGCCGCCCAGGACCACAAACCGGCGTACGACTTGGATCGCGGTCCCAATACCGGTGGCATGGGCGCCTATAGCCCCACACCGGTTGTCGACGACCAACGGATGCGCTGGATCGAGGAACATGTGCTGGTCCCCACCGTGCATGCGATGAAACGAGGCCGCACACCGTTTCGTGGCGTCCTGTATGCCGGATTGATGCTCACCCGCCAAGGTCCCAGGGTGCTGGAATATAACGTACGTTTTGGCGATCCCGAATGCCAGCCGATCCTGATGCGGTTGCAGGGCGATCTGGTCGATGTGTTGGAAGCGACGGTCGACGGACGATTGGACGAAATCGACGGATTGCATTGGGACCCGCGTCCCGCCGTGTGCGTGGTGATGGCCAGCGAAGGGTACCCCGGCGATTACGACAAAGGGCACCCGATACGCGGATTGGACCAGGCTGCCGAACTACCGGATGTCAAGGTCTTTCACGCCGGCACTCGCATGGACAACGGCCAGGTGGTCACCGATGGCGGGCGAGTGCTGGGTGTGACCGCGATGGGGGACTCCATCGCCCAAGCAAAGCTGCAAGCGTATACTGCCGTCAAATGCATCCGCTGGTCGGGCGCGTGGTGCCGCAAAGACATCGCTGATAAAGCCATCGGCTGATGCAGGGCTAATGCAACAGAATTGCTCCATCAGAGGGGCGGCGGTCTTTGAGTCACTCGACCGACGGGTGATGCAACGTGGACGAGCCGTCCGGCGATCTGTGCCGTGTGACGAATACCATGTCGAATGAAGGCGATCGGAATCTGCTGTTTGGAATCCTGGCCTTGCAGTTGGATTTCGTCTCCCACGAACATCCTGTACCGCCCGGGCCAGCCCATCGCGGCCATCGATCTGGCTCAGGCCGCCGCTGCTACCTTTGATGAGATGGCTGGGCTCTGGCCTCAAGATTGGCGGTTCGGGATGAGCGCTACCATCGCCAACAGGAATCTGGCCAGGATGGCCCTGGAAACCGACCGCCTGCCATTGGCGACGACCTCGCTGCAACGAGCTTCGAACCTGGCCCGCACTATGTTCCAGCTCGATCCTGACGATCTCAACCTGCAGTACAACTTGGCTGCTGTGCTGGTGGAGCAGGGGCGGCTGTTGCAAGCGACGGGAGAGCGTCGTGAGCTGGCTCATGCCGATTTTGACCGAGCAGTCGAGAGGCTGCAGGTCCTGGTCGGGCAGGCACCCGATACGGCTACCCGCACGACCTCGACGGTGTCCCCGCCACCTTCCCAAGTCCCCACCATTACAACCGACCTATCCCCGGGTGTACCGGCCCTGCTACTAAATCTGTTGAAGAACCACGGAGGTTATTGAGACCATGTGGTGGGACGGCGGTCCCAGCGGTGGCTGCGGAGTTGGTCGATCAGGGATGGGGGCAGTGGGCCTTGGTCGCTGATGGCCAGGTTGGCCTGGACGTGCTTGCGCTGACGCATCCCGGGGATCGTCGTACTGACGGTGGGCTCGGACAAGATGAATCGCAATGCCAGTTCGGGCATGGTCATCCCGGCAGGGATCAACGGGCGCAATGCTTCGGCTCGCTGTACACTGGCTGCCAGGTTGTCGGGGACGAAATAAGTGTTCCGCCAGTCGCCCTCGGGCCAACGGCTGTCCATGCTCAGGGTGCCGGTCAACGTGCCTTCATCGAAGGGCACTCGAGCGATCACGCCGACGTCGTGGGCTCGGCAAGCTGGAAACAGCCGGTCTTCCGGGTTCTGGTCGAAGATGTTGTAGATGACTTGGACGCAATCGATCAGCCCGCTCTCGACCGCCTTCACCCCGTTCTCCGGCTCCCAACGATTGATGCTGATCCCGATCGCGTGCAGCAGCCCCTGGGCCTTCAAGTCGCTTAAGGCATGAACCCAGCGTTCGTCGTTCATCCAGTTGTCTTCCCACGTGTGGAATTGGACCAGATCGAACGAAGCAAGCCCCGAGTTCTGTAAGCTGCTCTCGACGTACTGGCGGATATGATCCGGGGGAAAGCAATCGTCCAGCGTGAATTCCCGACGGCTGGGCCATTCGCGATTCTTTGGAGGCATCTTGGTGGCCGTATAGAGACGTCGGTCCGGGTTGGCTCGCACCAACTCTCCCAATAAAGCTTCGCTGCGGCCTTCGCCGTAGCCCCAAGCGGTATCGAAGAAATTGCATCCCAGATCCACCGATAATTGCAGGGCCTGACGAGATTGGTCATCGTCCGAGCCGGTCCAGCCGGCCATGCCCCACATGCCGTAGCCGATCTCGCTGACCTGCCAGTTGGTCCGACCCAAGGTACGATACTTCATGAGGCTTCCTTTTTGTTCGTGTGTGTTTCAGAGTGGTCTTACGACAGACAAGCTGCGCCAGTAGTCCAAGAGTGTCTGCACGGACAGCACGCCGCCGCCCATGCCGCTCTTGTTGATCCCTCCGTAGGGAACACCGTGCGGGAACAGATTGTGCGCGTTGATCCAGCTATTGCCAGCCACCATCGATTCGGCCACGCGAGCCGCTCGGTTCAAGTCGCTGGTCCAGACGCTGTTGGCCAGGCCATAGTCCGTGTCGTTCGCCAATCGAACGGCCTCGGCTTCGTCCTCAAACGGAGTCAGGTAGGCGACCGGTCCGAAAATCTCTTCACGCGCTGCCACGTTGTCCAGCGATCCGGCCAGCAGCGCCGGCTTGACATAGAAGCCGTCGCGATCCGGCACCTGCAAGACGCCTCCTTCCAGGACCAACGTCGCGCCCTGCTGGACGCCTCGCTGCAGATAGCCCAGTACCCGTTCGCGTTGTTTCTGACTGACCACCGGTCCCATCTGCGATCGGCGGTCCAATTGGTAACCGACGCGAACGCGGCTCATCCGATCGACGGTGGCTTCCACAAAACGTTCGTAGATCGGCTTTTGGATCAGCCATCGCGTGGCGTCGCAGCACACCTGTCCCGTATGGAAGGTGATCGCCCGCACCAGTTTTTCGACGGTATCGTCCAGCGGCGTATCCTCGAACACCACGGCGGCCCCTTTGCCGCCCAATTCCAATTTGACCGGCACCAGATTGCGGCCACACGCCTGAGCGACCTGTCGACCGACCTCAGGCGAACCGGTGAACGACAGTCGCCTGAGTCCGGGGTGGTCCGCCAGCGCTGCTCCAGCCGTCTCGCCCAACCCGGGGACCACGTTGATCACCCCGTCCGGCAACCCGATCTCCTTGGCCAGTCTGCCCAAATAGATGGCCGACAACGGGGTATCCTCGGCCGGCTTGATCACCACCGTGTTCCCCGCCGCCAAAGCGGGCGCGATGCCCCAGCCCACCAGCAACAGGGGAAAGTTCCAGGGAACGATGAACCCGCACGGACCCCACGGATGCCGCGAGGTCCAGGCTTCGTGCCGAGCGACCGCCAGCACGCTGCGCTGTTGGATGTGCTGAGCCATGTCCGCAAAATAACGCATCGTGGCGACGAAATTCTGGACGTCGCCCATCGCTTGCGGATACAGCTTGCCACTATCCAGTGCCTCGATCTGAGCTACGATTTCTTTGCGTGCTTCCATCGCATCGGCCAACCGATGCAGTGCTGCCGCACGTTCGGCCGGCGCCGATTTTGCCCAGCCCGATTCGGCGAAGGCCCGGCCGGCCGCCCGGACAGCTCGGTCCACATCGTCTGCTTGCAATCCAGAGAACTGGGCGATCACATCGCCCGACCCCGGATCGCGAGTCACCAGTAGATGTTCGTCTGCCGCCACGGCCGTTTGACCATCGATCACCCCACCCAATGGTCCCGCCGTCAGGAATTCTTGCACTTCTGGTAAAAGTCCCGCAGTTCGATCAGCCATCTTCGTTCTCCCAACTCTCAGGGGATGTTAAGCACCCGGCCAGGTATTTCTTGGTGGAATCGAGCGGAAGGGGTCGGGAGTCGTTTTCGGGTGAGCCGCTTCCCATGTGGTAGATCGT
>REEF01000335.1 GCA_007695205.1 Planctomycetaceae bacterium | reverse complement strand
CTCGATCACCAAGCTAGCAATGATAGACGGCGGTTGAGATGGAGAGCGAGGCTGCGACTCGCGGACGACAGGACGAATGGCGCGATAGACGGCGGACGAGCTTGTCGTTGGTCCGAGTTGCGGAGGAAGCGGGATTCGGAATGGATCGAGAATCAGATTCGGTGCGGGCGGTGACATCGGTTGACTTGGAGGCCACCCGCTCGAACGAAATTCCGGCACTGCCGCCGGATCGACGGTTTCCGACTCGCTCCCATGCTGCCGTCCTGCCCGATCGATGGCCAATACCCAATCTACATGTTGACATGCTGCCATAATGACTATCGCTACCGCAAAGCTGCCACTCCGGTCCAGGATGCATCCTAACGGTGTATATTCAAACCAGCAATAATGGCTGTGTTTAGAGCGTGTCCTCAAGATGGGCTTTCTCAGGATATGGTGCTTGCAACTCACTGTATCGGTCCTCCCTGACAACCCTACTTTGCATTAACGCTTGGTCAAGAGGTTTCCTAAAGTACGCAAACGTTACAACCGATAAAACGAGCATGAACGTTACTCCTAGCCAATTTGACACACTCTCGCGTTTGATGGATCTTACCTCGTTGCGGCACGAGGCGATCAGCCAGAACATCGCCAACGTCAACACGCCCGGCTACCAACGCCGGGACGTTTCGTTTGAAGCGACTTTGAACCAGAAGTTGGGCGGCGGAGAGGTGAGGGACGAGGGCAAGCTGGCGATTTCGACCGCGTCCCAAGGGGGACCGCCCCGAGCCGATGGTAGCAACGTCGATATCGACCACGAGATGACTCAGTTGAGCAAGAATTCCTTGGTACATCAAACGGCGACGCAATTGTTGGCCAGTCGCATCGCGACGATGCGCAGCGCCATTACGGGCACCTAAGAGAACCCGTTTGCCGGAAGGGCGATCATGACATTGATGAACCTGCTTTCGGGCATGGATATTAGCGCTTCGGGGTTATCCGCCGAGCGTCAGCGTATGGATGTGGTCGCCAACAACATCGCCAACGCGAACACGACACGGACGGAAGCAGGCGGACCGTATCGCAGGCAGCACCTTGTCTTCGCCGCGGTGCTGGACGCCCAACAAGGACGTTTTTCCCGCTCCTCGGATCCCCTCGGCGGCGTGCGGGTTGTGGCTATGGAAGAAGATCCGTCCGAATTGCCGCGGGTCTTCAACCCCGGGCATCCGGATGCGGATGAGGAGGGGTTCGTCACCATGCCGAACGTGAAGATCCCCAACGAAATGGTTGATCTGATGACCGCCAGTCGAGCGTACGAAGCGAACCTCAAAGCTCTAAAGAGCCTTCGGGCTATGGCCGAACAAACGCTGTCCTTGTTACGAGGCGGCCCATGATGCCCATCGCTTCCATCGGCAATAGTCCGCAGATACCGAGCACGTTGCCAATGAATCGGGCGAGTTCGGCGCCCGACGCCGGTCGGACGTTCGGACAGACGGTTTCCCAGTTGATCGGCCAGGTGAACGATATGCAGGTGGTTGCTGATGGCGAGATCCAGCAACTGGCCAACGGACGCACGGACGATCTTCACGAAGTGGTGTTGGCGGTAGCGGAGGCCGATCTATCCTTTCGCATGTTGTTGGAGATCCGGAACCGGCTGATCGACACCTATCAAGAGCTGATGCGGATGCAGGTATAAACGAGTGAAGATTGTGAAGGTTGTTGCGAGGAAATGGAATGTCCGACTACTGGACGAACCTAATTTCGGAATCGAGCATGTTCTGGCAGCAGGCGACTGCATCCACACGCGCGGCGGTGATCGCGACCGCTGTTCTTGTCGTGGGCGCGGTGGTCGTCGTCGGGATCTGGTCCTCGCGTCCTCAGTTTATCACGTTGGTGGACGGATTGTCTCCGAATGAAGTAGCCGAGATCATGAGCAAGTTGCAGGAACAGGGGATTGCGAGCCGAGAAAACCTGGCCGCCACTTCGGTGCAGGTCCCCAGACCTCAATTGAGCAGAGCACGGATGGCTGTGGCCGGCTTCCTGGGCCCGACCGGAGGGGCGAAAATCCCCGAGCCTGACGGGTATTTCGTCGGCGATCCCGCTTTGCGTCGCCACCAACTGCGCCGCCATCAGGAAGAGCTATTGGCCCAGAACATCTCACAAATCAAGGGGGTGCAACAAGCGCGCGTCACGATCAGCAGACCCGAGCCGAGTCCCTTCTTACGGGACGCGCAACCCACACGGGCCAACGTCATGTTGGACTTGCAACGCGGCTACAATTTCGGCCAGGAACAGGCCGCGTCGATCGTGATGATGATGGCTCACAGCGTCGAAGGCTTGGATCCGGAACGGGTGTCGGTCGTCGATACCGCAGGCAATCAGCTTTCCTCGATGCGTTCCCCGGCCGATACCCTGTTGTCCGACCAGTACCGCTACTCGCGTCAACTGGAGTCCGACTTGAGCGCCCGTGCCGAATGGTTGTTGGCCAGTTACCTTGGACCGGGGAATGTGCTGGTTCGCGTGACGGCCGATGTCGACTTCCGCGAGTCGTCGATGGAGTCCTTGACGTACGATCCCGAGGCTCGTGCTAAGCGGTCCGAGCGGATTTTCTCGAGGACGGGAACCCAGATGCGGCATCGGGAATTGGGGCCGGCAGGGACGGCCTCGAATGTCGGCAGCACCGCTTTCAGCGCCGGCGGTCAACCCGTGTCCGACCGAGAGCAGATGGAAGAAACCGAGTATGAGAACGCCCGAATCCTGGAGACGGTCAGGGAGGCCCCTGCCATCATCCGCCGTTTGACGATCGCTGCGGTCGTCGATCTTGGCGAGGCAGCCGAAGATACAACAATGGCCCAAGCGGGCGTAGCGGGGCTCGGCGGTGCGGCGAGCGGCGCAGAACCAACGGCTCCCCGGGTGTCGAAGGAAGACATCGAAAGAATCCTCAAACAGGCCGTGGGATTCGACGACGCGCGCGGCGATCAGATTGCGGTGGTGGTAGGCAGGCTGGCCGGATCTAGTTTGCTCGCTCTGCCCCCATCGTCGACCGCGCCTCCCTGGGAATGGTACCGCGAATTGTTGCGGAACGCCTCCTTGGGAATCGCCTCGATCGTGGCGCTGATTCTGGGATTTCTGTTGGTAGGCCGTATGCGTCCCCTTGCCATGCCAACAAGCACCGGCGGCGCGGCACAGGCCGACCGCGCCCGCAGGATTGCCGCGCTGTCCGCCCACGCCATGCAGGATCCGGACTCGCTGGCCAAGATCCTCCAAGTGTGGCTTGGCAACAGCGGCCAGGCCGACGCATCCCAGGTGAATTCCGCGTCGGCGGAACGCGATTCGGCGCCCCAAGAGGAAAAGCGTCCGGGAAAGATGGCTGCGTAGCCGCGTGATGGAAAGGTTTTCGCGATCGTGAAAGTATCCGAGTCCGAATGGTGCTACTCGTTGCGTTAGTGGAGTATGGAAACAACAAGCCGGGAAGAAAAAGCCGCAGTTTTCCTGTACATCTTAGGGAGCGACACGGCCGACTCCGTGCTGACCCAGTTGCCCCCGGAGAGGTCGATGACGATGCGCGAACAACTCGAATACCTGACGGCTTCTCCTCCCTCGCCGTTGGAAGTCGACGAGACGTTGGATGAGTTCGAACGCCTGATGGTGCTGGCGATGGGCTCGCCTGCCACGGGGCCGCGGTTGCACCGTCCGGATGCCTCGGAACCTGACGTGGTGGACGAGCAGTGCGTTGCGGAGCAGACGCCGCCGCAACCGCGAAAGGCACCTTCCCCGACACCATCTTTCGAACCCACCGACGATGCCTTCAGCGACTTGCAACGATTGGCTACCAGTCAAATCGCCGGGGCACTGGCCGACGAGAACGCTCGGACGATCGCGCTGGTCTTGGAGACGCTGCCATCGAAAACCGCTGCGGACGTTGTTCGCCAGTTGCCCGCGTCGCTCCAGGCTTCTGCGTTTCTAGCGATGGGTAGCACCAAACCTCCGCCTCGCTGGCTGCTGGAACGTATCCTGCGTACCACCGTGGAAAAGGCTGCCGCGATGGAGCCCGTAGCGAGCGACGCGGGTACCCGAGAACAACGCATAGCCGAAACGCTGCGCGCCCTGCCTCGCAGTTACCGAACTAGGATAATGGAGCAGATTGCCGAAAACGATCCCGATCTACTGGGAAGGCTTGACGCGATGCTTTACGTCTTCGAAGACCTGGTACGGATCGAAAGCCGTTCTCTGCAACGTCTCTTGACCGAGATCGATTCGGACACGCTGCTGACCGCGCTGAACGGGGCCGATGACGCTGTGGTGGACAAGGTCTATGCGAATATCTCCAAACGGGTCCGCGCCCACCTGATGGAAGAGATGCAACTGATGGGCCCCACGCCCGATGAACGGATACAGGAGGCGAGAAGTGCCATCGCCAGAGCGATCGGCGACTTGGATAAGCAGGGTCAGTTGGTGATGGTGGATTAGCGATCGCGAACGCGGCCCAGCGGGGCTCATTGCCTGGCAGGCCCGCTTGTCGCACGGGTTCACGATGGTTTGCAAGGAGTATGGTTGGATGTTTTGTGAGCGTGTTTTTTTCCGTCTGCCATTGAATAACGCGAGGCTCGCCGCGCCGGATGCGCCCTTGGCCCAGCTTTCCGCTGCATTTCGTGAAGCGACGGCACCGCCGCCCCCCCAGCCAAAACGGGACGGAGCCAGCGACCAGCCTTCTCCTGCCGTAGACCGGCCATCGGCTCTCGACAGTCAACAGGGGGCGCAGCTCAGCCAGACCTTGGCTTCGATCGGAGAACGCCTCGAACATCTGGAGCAGACGCGTCAGCAGTGTCAGGGAGAGATGCAGCAGGCCGTCGTCGAACTCTCCATCTCGATCGCCTCGCGATTAGTGCATCAGCGCCTAGAGGCGGGTGACTTCGGCGTGGAAGAGCTCGTGCAGCAAATGCTAGCCCGCTTCGATCCCCAGGAATCCGTCAAGATCCATCTCCATCCCGACGACCTGCAGTTGTTGCAGCAACTGATGGAGCAAAACGACCCACCTTGGAAGGGGCGAGCCTCTCCCGAAATGATCGCTGATGAGAGCATTGAACGGGGCGATTGCCGAATCGACTCGGCCGAGGCTGGTCTGTTATCCAAGATCGATCTGCAATTATCTGAAATCCGCCAACACCTCTTGGAGTGCCTGGATGACCCTCAACTTGAACGTCGCGGAACTCAAGCGGCAAATCGATTGCTTCGACGTTTTTCGGACCGTCGGAGAAGTGCATAGCGCGAAGGGAGTCGTAACGGCTCGCTTGCCGTGCGCCGTGGGCGATTTGTGCCATATCTTGGGGCCCGGCGAGAACGTGGGGCTAGCCGAGGTCATTTCCGTGGACCAATCTCAGGCGCAGATCATGCCGTTCCGCACCACCAACGGACTTCAGGCGGGAACGCCGGTAGTCTCCTTGGGGCGGCCTCTTCGCGTCCCTGTTGGCTGGCAGCTTCTCGGCCGGGTCGTGAACGCCGTGGGCAACCCGATCGATAGCGGACCCCGCGTCTACCCGAAACGGATGGCTTCGATCAACGCTGCCTCGCCGTGTCCCCTGGAACGAGCGCCGATCCGCGCCCCTTTCGTCACCAAGCAGCGGGCGATCGACAGCCTGTTGACACTGGGGCTGGGCCAACGAGTTGGCTTGTTTTCGGGAAGCGGGGTCGGGAAGAGCACGCTGCTGGGGGAGATCGCCAAGGGCTCGAATGCCGATCTGAACGTGATCGCCCTGATCGGCGAACGGGGCCGCGAAGTGCGACCCTTTCTCGAGGAGTGTTTGGGGGCCGAGGGGATGGCGAAGTCCATCGTCGTCGTGTCGACGGCCGATCAAGCGGCGCTGGCGCGGGTGCGGGCGACGCAAACAGCGATCACGATCGCCGACTTTTTCCGCCGCCAAGGGGCGAACGTGCTCTTCCTGCTTGATAGCATCACCCGTCTGGCGATGGCACAACGCGAGATCGGGCTCTTGCAGGGTGAACCCCCGAGTTCACGGGGCTACACGCCTTCGGTCTTTCAATTGCTGTCGCAAACCTTGGAGCAACTGGGAACCTCTGCAAACGGCTCGATCACCAGTATCCTGACCGTGCTGGTCGATGGGGACGAAATGGACGAACCGATCGCGGACTCCGTCCGCGCGATCGTTGACGGTCATATCGTGCTGGAGCGACGGCTGGCGGAAAAAGGCCATTTTCCGGCCATCAACGTCAACGCCAGCATCAGCCGAGTCTTTCGAGACGTGACGCCACAGGAGCACCAATTGGCGGCCAGGCGGTTGCGAGCCATCTTGAGCACCTTTGCCGAGGTCGCCGATCTGGTACGCATCGGCGCTTACACGAAAGGCGCTTCGCCGCAAGTCGACAAATCGCTCGAACTCTTGCCGAGCGCCGAGTTGTTTCTGAGGCAAGAGATGGGCGAGTTTTCGAGCTTCGAGGACACCCGGGCGGCCATGGACGCCTTGGCGTCGCGTTGGCCTTTTTGAAAGAAGGATGCTGATGAAGAGATTCCAGAGTCGATACGAGAGCTTGCTCCGAGTCAAGGAGCAAGCCGAACAGGTCGCCCAGTTGCAACAGGAATTGGCTCGCAGGGAGCTGGAACGAACCACCGACTTCTTGCGGCAGTTAGAGGAGCGTCTGCTGGCGGCCTCGGCGAAACTTGCAGCCTGGATGGGCACCCAACTACACGCCTCGCAGTTGCTGGTTCACCGCCAGCAGGTGGAGCAATTGCAACGCGAAATCACCCGGGTTCGCACATCGGCGACAAGTATCGAAGCCGCGTTCCGACAGGCGACGGAAAGACGCCTCGATTTGACGAAAGAGTTGGAAACACTGCGGCATGCGCGGGAGTTCGAGTTGCGTGAATACCGTAAGGAATACGCTCAATCCAGCCAACAACTCAGCGACGACCACGCAGTCCGCCAGTGGGGACGTCCGGGTTCCTAGGCCAAGGGAGATAGGAAAATGCGAAAACTGATGCTCACGGCTTTCCTGTGCGCGGCCTGCTTCTGCATGGCCGGCGGGGCGGCCTACGTGTTGCGGGACCGTCTACCGCAGGGCCCATGGGACAAACCGCTGGACGCACCTCCGCCATCGGACCCAGCCTTGCCTTGGGCGACGGATGTGACGGCTACGTCTTACAACAGCGAAC
>REEF01000703.1 GCA_007695205.1 Planctomycetaceae bacterium | reverse complement strand
AGACGCCGGTTCGGGACTCGCGTTCGGCGCCCGCGAGCCACCTTGCCGTCTGCTTGCATGCGAAGACGCCGGTTCGGGACTCGCGTTCGGCGCCCGCGAGCCCCCTTGCCGTCTGCTTGCATGCGAAGACGCCCCTTGCCGCGTCTGCCGCCGGAAGCTACAATTCTGCGTTTTAGCCTCGAAGAAAAAGCTTTAAGGGATCAACTGAGATGAAAGAAGGCATTCATCCGCAGTATGTGGAAACCATTGTGACCTGCGGGTGCGGGAATACCTTTACGACTCGCAGCACCCGCAAGGAACTGAAGATCGACATCTGTAACATGTGCCACCCGTTCTACACAGGGCGGTTGAAGTACGTCGACACGGCAGGGCGGATCGAGAAATTTCAGAAGAAGTTCGCTGCGGGATCTTACAGCAGTCTCCAGCAGCCGAAGAAAAAGGCGGTCAAGCCCGCCACACAAGCTTAGCGGCATTGGACCATCGCTCCGGCGCTTGTTGCTCGCCGTTCGAGCAGCGAGCTTTCTGTGCGCCGATCGTTCGTTGGAGGGGGTATCGGCCCCGTCCTTGCGGGCTGCCGATCGAGCGGCGAGACGAGTTTGTTTGGGCAGCCGAAGTGGGATGGTTGGTCGAACGATGCGCAAGATGCTGGACGAAAAATTAGCTCGGTTCGAAGAACTGGAGCGTCAGATGTCCGATCCGGGCGTGCAGGCCGATTCGGGGCGGATGGCGGCTGCGGCGCGCGAGCACGGATCGTTGGCGCGATTAGCGACGAAGTATCGTCGGTTCCATGCGTGCAACGACGAGATCCGCCAGCTCCGCGAGATGCTTGAAAGCGACGATCCCGAAGAACGGGAGATGGCCGAGCTGGAATTGCCCGAGTTGAAGGAACGTCGGGAAGCGTTGTGGAACGAGTTGCTGGAGATGACCATCGGCGGCCAGGACGCCAACAGGGCGCGATGTGTCCTGGAGATTCGGGCTGGCACCGGGGGCGAAGAGGCGGCCCTGTTTGCTCGTGATCTGTACGAAATGTACAAGAAGCACGCCGAAACGAAAGGTTGGAAGGTCGAGGTGCTGTACTCGAGCCCAACCGAGCTGGGAGGGCTGAAGGAAATCTCTTTGGCTTTTGAGGGCGAGGGCGTCTATAGAGAACTGCAGTACGAAAGCGGCGGGCATCGCGTGCAACGAGTTCCTGAGACGGAAGCCAAAGGCCGCATCCACACGTCGGCCGCGACCGTCGCCGTGCTGCCCGAGCCGGAGGATGTCGAAATCGACTTGAAACCGGACGATTACCGGAAAGACATCTACCACGCCAGTGGTCCCGGCGGCCAGCATGTCAACAAAACGGCCTCGGCTGTGCGACTAACGCATCATGAAACGGGGATTGCGGTCGCGATGCAGGACGAAAAGAGTCAACACAAGAATTTGGCCAAAGCGCTGCGGATCCTCAAGTCCCGCCTGTACGATCACTTTCAATCCCAGGAAGAAGCCAAACGGGCTCAGGAACGCAAGACCATGGTCGGTTCCGGGGACCGCAGCCAACGGATCCGCACCTATAACTTTCCGGAGAACCGCGTGACGGATCACCGCATCAATCTGACGTTGTACAAGCTGGATCAGATCCTGGCCGGAAATGTGCAGTATTTGACCGATGGGCTGATCGATCACGACCGCGAGCAATTGCGGGGTTCGATGGATCTGGACTGATGGCAGAAACCGAATCCTGGACTGTCGGACGTTTGCTGACGTGGACCACCGACTATTTGAAACGTCAGGGGGCGGAGACACCGCGTCTGGATGCCGAGGTCCTGTTGGCGACGGCCCGTGGGTGCCAACGGATCGAGCTGTACACGGCATTTAATGATCCGGTGGCCGAGCCGGTGCGAGCGGCCTTCCGGGACCTGGTCAAAAGGCGATCGGCAGGCGAACCGGTCGCCTACCTGGTCGGATTTCGTGAATTCTACTCGCTGCGGTTCGAGGTCACTTCCGATGTGTTGATCCCTCGGCCGGAGACAGAAGATCTGGTGATGCGTGTGGTGGATCTCTGCCGACAGCAAAGCGACGATCCTCCGCCGATTCGCATTGCCGATGTTGGCACCGGGTCCGGCGCGATCGCCGTCAGTGTGGCGAGGAATGTTCCCACCAGCCGGGTCACGGCCATCGACATCAGCCCGGCGGCGTTGGAAGTCGCCGGTCGCAATGCAGTGCGGCACCAGGTCGCCGATCGCATCGAGCTGCTGTGTGGTGATCTGCTGGCCCCCCTGCCGAACGAGGCTCGATTCGATTTGATTGTCAGCAATCCGCCTTACGTCAGCCGCATTGAATGGGAAACGCTAACAACCGACATTCGCCAACACGAACCTCGCGTGGCGTTGGTCGGTGGCGAGACGGGTATCGAGATCATCGAGCGGCTGATCCCTCAGGCGGCAGATCATCTGGTCGACGGCGGCTGGCTTCTGGTGGAGATCAGCCCGATGATCGAAGACGCCGTGGCGCTCGTTTTCCAGGAAGCTCCGTCTTTCGAGGCCATTTCGGTTCTGAACGACGCGGCTCACCTGCCGCGCATCGTTCAAGCTCGCCGCATCCCACGGGACAATACGCCCTGACTCGTGACTCAAAAGTTGGGCATCTTCCCGTTGCACCTCGTTTTATTTGACGCGAGAACGATCATGGGGGGTTGTTCAAACGAGCGGTCCATGGTAAAATCCCCCCTTGAAGCGAAAGGCCATAGCCCGTTACCGGCTATATTGGGTGCCTTGTCACCCTACAGCCCACTTGGATGGTAATTCCGACCGAGCGGCTACGCTGGTGACGATCGGTTTTGGCCACGGTTTTAGGAAACACGAACCTTCGGAGGGAAGTAAGATCGAGTTAGGAACAGAAGCGATGTCGACAGTAACTTATCGCCATCCCACTGTCCAGGACGCTCCCGCAGTGACACGATTGATTCGGGACAGCGGGAATCTGGATGTGAATTCGCACTATGCGCACCTGTTGCTATGCCACCATTTTCGTGGGACATGCTTGGTGGCGGAAAAGGGGTTCGATTTGATCGGATTCGTATCCGCGTATCGTCCGCCCGAAGATCCTGGCGTGCTGTTCGTCTGGCAGATCGCGGTGGCATCGTCGGCGCGTGGTGCCGGGATTGCCGGGGGCATGCTGGACCGAGTTGTGCAACTTGCGTCGGGCGGTCGCGTGCATTTTGTCGAGGCGACGATCACGGCGTCGAATGCTGCCTCGATACGTCTATTCACCAGTTTTGCTCGCCGCCAGGGGGTGGCGATCGCTCATCGAAGGCTGTTTCCAGCGGAGTTGTTCCACGGAGTGGAGCAGCACGAATCCGAGGATCTCTATCGGATTGGACCTCTCCCATCTACGTCTTGCGAAAGGAATGATTTCTCATGACTGTTTTTGAACGATTAGAATCGAATGTCCGCGGTTATTGCCGCAATTTCCCCGCCACGTTCACCCGAGCCACCAATGCATTCTTGTACGATAAGCAGGGTCGGCGTTACATCGATTTTCTGGCTGGTGCTGGAACGCTGAACTACGGCCACAACAATCCGGTGATCAAACGCAGGTTGATCGAGTATATGGAGAAGGACGGCGTCATCCACGGGTTGGACCTGCACACCAGTGCCAAAGCCCGGTTCCTGGAGGTTTTGGAAAAGACGGTGCTGTGGCCCTTGGAATTGGACTTCAAGGTGCAGTTTACCGGCCCGACAGGGACCAATGCGGTAGAAGCCGCACTCAAGCTGGCTCGTAACATCACTGGCCGGACAAACGTCGTGTCCTTCACCAATGGTTTTCACGGGGTGAGCCTTGGTTCGGTGGCGGCGACCGGCAATAGCCACTTTCGTGACGCAGCGGGCGTCCCATTGAACAATGTTTCCTTCGTGCCGTACGACGGGTACCTGGGCTCGGATGTCGATACGCTGGACTACTTTGAAAAGGTGCTGGCCGACGGCAGCAGCGGTTTGGATCTGCCGGCAGCCGTGATTGTGGAAACCGTTCAGGGCGAAGGAGGCGTGAACGTAGCCGGTCAACCATGGCTGCAGCGGTTGGGCGAAGTGTGTCGCGAATTCGACATGTTGTTGATCGTCGACGATATCCAGGTCGGCTGTGGTCGTACCGGAACGTTTTTCAGCTTCGAGCCCATGGGGATCGTCCCGGACATCGTGACGATGTCCAAATCGCTCAGCGGCTACGGCCTGCCCATGTCCATCGTCCTGATGAAATCAGAACTGGATCAATGGAAACCGGGGCAGCACAACGGCACTTTTCGCGGAAACAATCTGGCATTCGTGTCGGCGACCGCGGCCCTCGAGCTGTTTTGGAAGAACGCGAATTTTGCGCGAGATTTGAAACGCAAGAGCCAGATCATGCTCGATGGCGTGGAGAAGATCGCGGAGGAGATCACGCCGTTTGAGGTAGAGATTCGCGGACGCGGGATGATCCAGGGAATCGCTTGTGATGCGTGTCCCGCGCTGGCCGGAATGATCAGCGCCGAAGCGTATCGCCGCGGCTTGATCATCGAAACCAGTGGGGCCGAAGATCAGGTCCTAAAATTCCTGCCTCCGTTGACCATCGAAGATGAAGTGCTGGAAGAGGGATTGGAGATCATTCGGGACAGTTGCCGCACGGTCATGGAAAGCCAGGCGTTGCGAGAAGAACTCGCGACAGCCGAATAATCTGTTTCTTCCCCCTTTGAATTTCGACACTCAAGAAGCGAGGACAACATGCTGGTTCGAGATTTAGCGGATATCCCGGGGACGGCTCGGGATATCCGCGCAACCAACTGGAACAGTCGCCGCCTGCTGTTGGCTGGTGACAAGATGGGCTTTTCTTTGCACGACACGTTGATCTACGCCGGCACCGAAACGACGATGTGCTACCGCAACCACTTGGAGGCCGTTTATTGCATCGAAGGCGAGGGCGAGATCGAGTTGCTGCCCAACGGACCGGTTTACCCGATTCGGCCGGGCGTGGTTTACGCCCTGGACCAGCACGATCACCACTGCCTGCGTGCCAAGACGCAGTTGCGGCTGGTCTGCGTGTTCAATCCGCCGGTGACCGGAGAAGAAGTCCATGACGAAACGGGCGCCTATCCGGCAGCCACCGCGTCGACTTCGTAAGACTACTCACACCGGTAACGTGTCGCGACGCGAGTCGCGACACGTTGCCTTTTCCCTTCTTGCAAAGGAGCCTCTCATGATCCAGGCCTCTCCGAAGGACCCTTTGGCAAACCAAGTCATCGAAGACCTTTATCCCTCGCGGATCAATGAAACCCCTGTCGTGTTGCCACGTCATGACCCCATCGTTTACGGTCAGGCCTCCGACGGGCCCCTGTCCCCGCAACAACTGGACGAGTTTCAGCAGAACGGTTTCCTGATTCTGCCGGCGATGCTATCCCCGGCCCAGGTACAGGCCTGCCATGCGGAACTGGACCGCTTACGGAAGAATCAAGATTTGCAGCACCGACCCGAAGCCATCGTCGAACCGGAAGGAGCGGAGCTCCGGTCGTTGTTCGCTCCGCACCGCTCGGAAATCAGCCCCCTGTTCGCCCGTGTAGCAGCCGACCGGCAATTTGCTGGCATCGCGCAGCAGATCCTGGACAGCGAAGTGCATATCCACCAATCGCGTGTCAATTTGAAGCCGGGATTCGCGGGCAAAGAGTTCTACTGGCATTCCGATTTCGAAACGTGGCATGTCGAAGACGGCATGCCTCGGATGCGCGCTGTCAGTTGCTCGATCTTGTTGACGGACAATTTCGAGTTCAATGGGCCGCTGATGTTGGTCCCCGGTTCGCATCGCCGCTACATCTCTTGCGTCGGGCAGACACCGGAAAACCACTACAAACAGTCGCTCCGCCGCCAGCAGTTCGGCGTCCCGGACAACGCTTCGCTGACCGAGATGATCCGGCAAGGAGGGATTGTCAGCGCGACGGGCGCATTGGGCACGGTCGTATTTTTCGACTGCAATACCCTGCACGGCTCCAATGGAAACATCACACCGTTTCCACGATCCAATCTGTTTTTCGTCTACAACTCGGTCCACAACCACATCGTCGAGCCCTTCTGTGGCTGTACGCCGCGGCCCGAGTTCGTCGCGTCGCGGAAGCGATGCCCCGTGCTCCAACCGTGTTCGGTGCTCGAGGAACTAGCCGGCTGATCCGCAAGATCCATTTCGCTTACGAACCGAGGCGACCATGGCTGCCATTTTTCGAATCCTTCGACGCATCGAGCAATGGGTGCTCGCTTGGTCGATCCTGGGCATCACCGTGCTGCTGGTCATGAATGTGTTCTGCCGCTCGCTGCTCGGATTCAGCCTGGCGTTCGCCGAAGAGGTTTCGCAGTTTCTGATCGTTGCGGTGACGTTCGTCGGCTTGAGTCACGCGGCCGGTTGTGGCCGTCACATACGCATGACGGCCTTCTACGACCAGGTGCCCGAGCGCTGGCGCCGGAGGTTGATGATCGTGATTTCCGGTACGACCAGCCTGTTGCTGCTGGTCGTCGCTGCCTACTCGTTGCGATACATCCATACGGTGTATTTCCTCGAGACCCGATCACCGGTCCTCGAGGTTCCCCTGTTCTGGGTTTACGCCGTCGTTCCGCTGGGATTGGTGCTGGGAGCCGCTCAATACGGATTGACCGCGTGGCGTAACGCGACCAGTCCTGACGGCCGAGTCTATCTGTCTTACGACCGTTTGGACGAGTACGCCCCCACCGGCCTCGAGACGGAGACGCAACCATGATGGTGTTTGTTTCCGTTGGACGAGCGTGTCCGTGCCGGTCATCGGATTCCGCTGGCAATGTGGGAGGCCGTTTGTGGAAATCTTGTTGATCATGACCGTCATGCTGCTGTTGCTGCTGGCGGGTTATCCGATGAAGGTTCCGCTGCTCAGCGCCGCGTTGGCAGCCTTGCTGGTATTCCATTCGCAGGTCTCGCCGGCAGTGCTGGTCCAGCAGATGATCGGCGGCATCCGTCCCGCGGCCTTGTTGACCGTACCCATGTTTATCTTCGCCGCCGACATCATGACTCGCGGGCATTCTGCCAATCGTCTGCTGGATCTGGTCATGGCGTTCGTGGGTCATCTTCGAGGCGGTTTGCCGATCGCCAGCGCGGTCAGTTGCACGTTGTTTGGTGCGATTTCCGGTTCGACTCAAGCCACCG
>REEF01000575.1 GCA_007695205.1 Planctomycetaceae bacterium | reverse complement strand
TTCAGGTAGCGGACAAGTATGGCCAGCCTTGAGCGACTGAACGGCACGTTGCACCTCGACCAAAGTCAGGTCGTGGACAGAAATCACCATGGGCAATCCCCGTTGGGGTTGTTCTGCGGGCAGAATGCCGCTGCCCACCAACCGATGCACGCTCATCGGACTGATTCCCAGTCGGGTAGCGGCTTCCCCTTGCGTCAGCCAACCCGCACGGCTCTTCTCGCCGGCATGGTAACCGCTGATTCCGGCACGCTGTCGGTAACGTCGCACGCGCTCGGCCGTCCAGGTCTCACCATTGCCGCTACGGAGGCCTTCACGGTTCAACGCCCGGGCGATCGCCGCGTCGGTATGCACCTTGCGCAGGCTGTCCAGCAGGGCCTTCAGCTGCGCGGCCGGCAGCTTGCCACGCCGCAAGGCACGACGCCCGCGCAGTTCCGTATGGTGCCCCCCCGACCATTGAATCAACAACACGACTTCGTTCCGCGATTCGTCCACGTCGGCCACGATCTCTTCGATCAGCACCCGCACCAACTCTTGCTTCAGGCGGTTCGAAGCACGCGGGTGATTCCACAGCTTCCGCACATCCTCGCCCAACCGTTCCAATTGCTTCCGCTGCGAACGGCTCGGCAGCACCGGTTGTTGGGCATCGAAGACCGCCAACCGGGATTGCGCTGCCTCCACCTGCAACAGCGCCTCATTCCATTCCCGTCCCAACGCTTGACGCGCTGCGGTGTAGGTCACATCGGTTTGCTTGTACTCGCGCGCCGCACGGGCTTCCGTCTCGCGCAAAGCGTCCAGGCGATCCACCAACAGTTGGCGTTGCTGCTGATACTGGCTGGCCAAGTGATCGGCCGCACGCTGCGCGGCAGCCACACCGGCCGGTCCGACCACCTCCAGAATCTCCTCGGCCAACAGGGCTTCTACGTCCACGCCCGAAAAAGCGATGCAGGGAGCAGCATCGGGCGTCCGTTGGGAGACACCTCTGCCGCACACATAACGCACGCTGCTGCTGGAATAACGCGCCTGCAATCGATAGCCGCAACGGCGGCAACGCAGCAGGCCGGCCAGCAAACTACGTCCTTCGCCAGCCGCCCCCCGGGTCAGATCGCCCTGCACGTTGGCATTGCCCGCGATTTTTTTCATGTTCCGTTCCCATGTCTCTTGCGGAATGTAGGCCTCGTGGTGATCTTCGAGGAAGATGTCCCACTCTTCACGCGGCACGCGACGGACTTTGGTCTGCTTGTGCCCTTGCGCGTCCAACGTGACGAAGACCTGGCGGCGCCCACGGACGTAAATGCCCGCGTAGGCCGGATGAGTTACCAAAGCCAGAACCTGGCCGTAACTGGGTGTCACCCACCCCACGTCACGCCAATCGCGGCCCTTGGGCACTACCGGCAATTGAAATCCTTCCTCCAGCAAATGCAAGTACAGTTGGCGCGCACTGGGGAAGCGTTCGAAGTCCCGGAGGACTTTTTGGATGGCCCGTTGCACCCGGGGATCGGGATGCTTCTCGCAATGCTTGTCGTCCCGGCAGATGTATCCCGGTGGCAGTCCGTCGTACTGTTCGCCTCGCCGCGCTTTCTCTTTCAGGCAGAGTTGCATCCGCTCGATGATCCGGTTGACCTCAAACTCATTGAAGGTTCCTTGGATGCCCAGCATCAAACGGTCGTGAGGATCAGCAGGATGGTACACACGATGCTCGTCTGCCAGCAGGACATCGTGGTAACAGCACAGGCGGATGACTTGGACCCAGTCCTGGTTGTCGCGGACCAGACGCGACAATTCGCATGCGGCAATGAGCCCAGCCTGGTCGCGGGCGATGGTTTCCAGGAGTTCCTGGAACTGGTGCCGTCCGTGCAGCGACGTTCCCGTGCGTCCGGTGTCCCCATCGAGCATGATGATTCTGCAGGGAGGCCAGCCGAGCGTAGCGACATGCTCGACCATGTGCTCTTGTCGTCGGTGGCTTTCTTGGTTCTTGCGGACTTGGTTGGGACTGCTCTGCCGGACATAGACGAAGGCGGAACGTTGCAGATGTTGCGGACTAATGATTGGATGACTCATGGTTTTCGGACTCCGGTTCAGGGGGATCGAGAATTTCGAGGCAGATTTCCGCCAGCACGTCGAGCGCGTGCTGACGGATTTCTTCGGGCAGTTGCAGCCCAGCCAACCACGGCTCGAACAGGGGCTGCGGATTGCGACGCGAATGGTTCATGGGCACCTCCTGACAAAAGACCAAGATCCTCGTCGAGAGCTTCCCATGGGGTCGCCAGAGCTACAAGTCCGCGACGGGATGCTGTTCCAGCCAGCGCAACAGTTCGAGAAGGGCGGGCAGGTCCCCGGCGGGCTGCAGGCCACAGGTCATCTGCGCACACCGGTCGGCATCGACCATCCAGGCGGGAACCGCTTGGCGGAGCTCAGGACTGGAGAGATCAAGATATTCCGTGTCCCAGCAGCCAAATTTTCGCATGACTGAGAAGTCATGCTTACGGAAAAACGGATGAAACGGGTACCAAACAGTAACTTTGCCCTGGTAACGGGCATCATGACGTGTCGGGTGAAGCGTGAACTCCAGCGCCCTTTGGCCGACTCGAATTTGGGTGGTGAATCGGATGAGATGGAAGCTTCCTGCGCTCAGTCGCCGGTGGTTGTTGCTGCCGCCGGTGCTGTTGGGAATCGGCGTCGCCGCGTCGTTGATCGCGCTGCGCGAACCGCCGCGCCGTCAGCCGGAGCGAGAGACGTCGCGCGCGGTGCGGGTGATCCGCATCGAGCCGGTGGAGGTGATTCCCAGGGCGTTTGGTTACGGCACGGCCGAGCCGGGGCAAGTATGGCGAGCCGTCGCCGAAGTCCGTGGCCGCGTGGTGGAAGTCCATCCGCAACTCCGCGCCGGCGCGATGATCGAGACCGGAACCGTCCTGTTGCGGATCGATCCCGCCGAGTACGAACTGGCGGTGGCTCAATTCGAGGCGGACATCGCGCGGCTCGATGCGCAGCGCGAGGAACTCGCGGTCCGAGAGGCCAACGACCGCGATTCGCTGGAGATCGAGCAAGCATCGCTGGAATTGGCCGAAAGCGAACTGCAGCGTCTGGAATCGTTGGCCGATCGAAACGTGGTCTCTACGACGGAACTGGATCAGCAGCGGCGAACGGTTTTGACTCAACGCCAGAACGTTCAACGCCTGCAGAATGCTTTGAAACTCGCACCGCAACAACGCAACTCGCTGGCTGCCGAACTGGCTTTCAAGCAGGCGGGACTCGCCCAAGCCGAACTCGATGTCGCCAAGACGGTCCTCCGGGCACCGTTTACGTGCCGATTGGGCGAGGTCCAGATCCAACCCGAACAGTTTTTGGCTGCTGGTCAATTCCTGTTTGAAGCCCACGACACCTCGTCTGCCGAGATCGAGGCCCGGATTCCTCTGGACCAGTTGCGTCCCTTGATCGATCCACGGCACCGCGTCAGCCTAGAGGTCACGCTGGATGCGGAAAACATCCAGGAGCTGTTCAACTTCCAAGTGATCGTCCGCTATCGCAGCGGAGATTTCCAGGCCCAGTGGAACGGGCGTGTCGTGCGGATGCGCGAGCAATTGGACCCGCGCACACGCACCGCCGCCCTGGTCGTCGCGGTGGACAAGCCCTACGAACAGGCGATCCCCGGCCAACGTCCGCCGCTGATGCAAGGGATGTATTGCGAAGTGGAATTGCGCGGCGGCCCGCGGCCCGGCTGCATCGTCATCCCGCGGTCCGCTTTGCACGAGGGCCACGTGTTCGTCCTGGATAGCGACCGCCGACTCCGCCGCAGACAGGTCGAGATTTCCTTCACGCAAGCCGGCTTTGCCTGCGTGGAAAAAGGGCTCGGCGAAGGCGAGTTATTGGTGGTTTCCGATCCTGCGCCGGCGATCGAGGGAATGCTGACCGAACCGGTGCTGGACGAACCAACTCGACAGCAGCTCGAGGTTCAAGCCGGCGGAGAGGAACTTCCGAGATGATCGCCTTCTTCGTCAGGCACCCCACGGCGGCCAACCTGCTGATGATCGTCTTTCTGGCGCTAGGCTTGCTGAGCGTTCGCGGCTTGCGGCGGGAGACTTTTCCTGACTTTCGCCCCGTGGAGGTCCAGGTCCGCATCGTTTATCGGGGGGCGACGGCCGAGGAGGTCGAAGAGACGATCTGCCAGCGAGTCGAAGACGCCGTGGATCGGGTGCGATTCGTGAAGGAAGTCCGCTCGGACGCTCGCGCCGGGCTGGCCATCATCACCGTCGAGATGGATACCGGGGGCAACCCCACCACGTTCAAGGACGAGATCGATACGGAGGTCAACGCCATCAGCGATCTGCCGCCCGAGGCGGAGGCGCCGGTCATCACCCGGCTGCATACCACCGAAACGGTCTTGGCCATCCTGGTGACGGGACCATTGACGCCGGCCGACCTCAAGACGTATTGCGAGGATTTCAAGGAGCGGCTCCAGCAGCAGCCCGGCGTGTCGCTGGTCGGAATCCGAGGCTTCGCCGCTCGCCAGTTGCGGGTCGAGTTGTCGGAAGACGCGCTGCGGAGGTACGATCTGAGCGTCGCCGCCGTGGCCGATCTCGTAGGGCGGCAGAGCGTCGATCTGCCGGTGGGAACGATCGAGGCCCGCGACGGCGAACGGACCATCCGTTTTGTCGAGCAGCGGCGTTCGCCTCGTGAGTTGGAAGATCTGGTGATCGTGGCCGAGGCCGGCGGTGCCGAGATCCGGCTGGGCGATCTGGGCCGAGTCCACGAGCGATTCGACCCGGAGGAAGAACAGGTGCTGCTGGGCGGCCGACGTGCGGGCATGCTGGTCGTCGAGATGACCGGCAATCAGGACGTGATCCGGGTAGCCGACGTGGTCAAACGGTTCGTCCAAGCCGAACGAGAACGCGTTCCGCAACTCGAGTTCACCATCACTCAGGATAACTCGATCCTGGTCCGGGACCGGCTGCGACTGCTAGCGACCAACGGTTGGCAGGGGATGCTGCTGGTGCTGCTGACCCTGTGGTTGTTCTTTCAACTGCGACTGTCGTTCTGGGTCGTGATGAGTCTGCCGGTGTCGTTTCTGGGCGCGATTTTCTTCATGCCTTACCTGGGGTTGACGGTCAACATGATGACGATGGTCGGGATGCTCCTGGCCTTGGGCATCCTGATGGACGACGGAATCGTGATCGCCGAGAACATCGCCACGCACCGCGCCAGCGGCAAACCGGCCCAGCAGGCGGCGGTCGACGGCGTCAACCAGGTCAAAGCCGGCGTCTTCTCGTCGTTCATCACGACGGTCTGCGTTCTCGGGCCATTGGCTTTTCTGGAAGGCAACATTGGCCAGGTGCTGGAGGTTGTCCCTTTGGTGCTGATCCTGGTGCTGGTCGTCAGTCTGATCGAAGCGTTTTGCATCCTGCCGGCCCATCTGGGGCACGCCCTGGATCGGCCCCTGCAGCGTCAGGGCGGACGCCTGCGCGGCCGATTCGACCAGCTGATCGACCGGATCCGCGAGCAGGTGGTCGGCCGCGCGGTGGATGTCTTGTTGCGTTGGCGTTATCTGTGGATCGGCTCGGTGGTGGGCCTGCTGATCGTTTCGCTGAGCTTGATCGCTGGGGGCGTGGTGAAGTTTCAGGCGTTTCCCGATATGGATGGCGACGTGATCGAAGCCCGTGTCGTTCTGACTCCGGGAACGCCGCTGGCCAGAACCCAAGAGGTGGTCCAGCAGATCACCGAGGCGCTCGCCCGCGTCAATCAACAGTGGACGCCGCTCCAACCCGGCGGTCGAGAGTTGGTCGAGACGGTTTTCGTGCAACTGAACCATAACCCCGACGCCTTCGAGCACGGGCCGCACGTCGCCACGGTCACGGTGGATCTGCTGACCGCCGAAAGGCGAAACGCCCGGCTCGACGACTTGTTTCACGCTTGGCAGGGAGAGCTCGGTCCGCTGCCCGACGTGCTGAGCCTGGTACTGACCGAGCCGGGTTTCGGTCCGCAGGGACGCAGTCTGGATATCCGCTTGCAGGGACGTGATCTGCTTGAACTCAAAACGGCGGCCACCCGCTTGCAGCAATGGGTCGGCGGATTCGACGGCGTGTTGTATTTGACCGACGATCTGCGCGCCGGTCGGCCCGAAATGAACATCCGCATGCGTCAGGGCGCACTGGGGTTAGGACTGGACGCCGATACCATGGCCCGGCAATTGCGAGCGGCCTTTCAAGGCGTGATCGCCGACGAAATCCAAGTGGGCCGCGAAAGCTACGAGATCGACGTGCGGCTGCGCAGCGAGGACCGGGACAGCCTATCCGAGTTGGAATCGTTCTACTTCACCCTGCCCGACGGAGCACGCGTTCCTCTCAGCTCCGTGGCCCGAATCCACCCCAGACGCGGCTGGTCCCGCATCGCCCGGGTCGACGGCCTGCGGACGGTGACGCTGCGCGGAGACATCGACCCCCAGCGAGCCAACACCATGGCGATCGTCGGCCAAATCCGCAGCCAGTTTCTGCCCGAGTTGCAGCAACAACATCCGGACGTTGCCGTATCGTTCGAAGGCGAGCCGAAAGAGGGTGTCACCACACGCCTGTCGATCCTGCGCGGAATGCTGATCGGAATGCTGGGCGTCTTCATCCTGCTCAGCTTCCAATTCCGCAGTTATCTGGAGCCCCTGATTGTGATGGCCGCGATCCCGCTGGCTTTGATCGGCGTGGTGGCGGGCCATCTGCTGATGGGCATCAATCTGAGCATGCCCAGCGTGCTGGGCTTCGTCTCGCTGGCCGGGATCGTCGTCAACGATTCGCTCCTGCTGGTCCTGTTCTTGAAGGCCGAACGTCAACAAGGGCGCGACGTACTGGAATCGGCGGCCCGGGCCAGCCGTCAACGTTTTCGAGCCATCTTGCTCACGTCGCTGACCACCATCGCCGGCCTGTTGCCGCTGCTGACCCAACGCAGCCTGCAAGCGCAGGTGCTCATCCCGCTGGCCACCAGCATCGCTTTCGGCCTGATGGCCTCGACCGTCCTGGTCTTGCTGGTCATCCCCTGCCTGTACGCCATCTTGCACGACCTGGGCTGGACCACGACTGAGCGATAATTCGTTTAAGCACCCGACCAGGAGTTTCTTGTCAATCAAGGTGACGTTGCACGAATAAGGTCAAGGGGTCGGGAGTCGTTTTCGGAGAAAGCGTGTTCGAAGTGGTTAGTCGTTGCCC
>REEF01000467.1 GCA_007695205.1 Planctomycetaceae bacterium | reverse complement strand
TTGCGCAGAAATATACTAGGCTTGAATGTTTACTGACCGAATTCGACGAGGTGCAGGACCATGACACTGTTGGGGAAGATTTTCACCGGACTGATTCTGATCATGAGCCTAGTGTTCATGTCGTTCTCGGTGGTCGTTTTCGCAACCCACAAGAACTGGAAGATGTTGGTCAACAATCCCGAACCGACGGAGCAGTACGGTCTGGGGTTGGTGCAACAGTTGGCACGCGAGCGCGAGACGAATGTGAACCTACGGCGGGAACTGGAAGATCTGAAGACGCAGAACGCTTTCGAAAAGGCGGCTCGGCGGCATGCGATCGGCACGCTGGAGACGAAGTTGACCAGCGTCCAGCAGACGTTGACAGAAAAAGAGAGCCAACTGCGCACGTTGCAGGCTACCGAAAGCGAGGCGGCGGCCGCCTTGAAGGTGGCCGTGCAGACCGCCGAGGCGTTGCGGGCGGCCGTCGAGGATTTACGAGGCGAGGTGCGGTCGACTCAGGAGGCGCGCGATGTCCAGTTCACGCGGGTCGTCCAATTGACGGATCAACTGCAAGGCTCGTTGGGCACGCAGCGCATTTTGCAAGAGCGGGCTCAGCAGATGGTCGATGCGATCTCGAACATGAAACGGGTGATCGAGGCGGCTGGCGTCGATATGGACATGGACACCGACGCGGTGCCCCCCGTGTTGGACGGAATCGTGCTGGCCGTGGGTGAGAGCAACTTGATCGAGGTTTCCCTGGGCATGGACGATGGTTTGCGAGTAGGCCACCGTATCGAAGTGTTTCGTGACAACACCTACCTGGGGCACGCGATCATCTTGAAGACCGATCCGGATCGTGCTGTGGCTCAGGTGGACGATAAGACTCAGCGTGGACTGATAAGGGTGAGAGACCGTGTGGCGACGAAAATCAACCGGACAAGAACAGGCTGAGGCTCCGGCCAAAGCAGCGGCAAAAAAATCGCCCAAGCCGGCAAAGAAAAAGCCGGCCAAGTCTGCGGCGAAGGTTCTGCCCGAACAAAAACAGCAGATCAACGTCTATACCATGATGCTGATCATCTCGTTTGTGGCGACCTGCATTGCCTGCACGCTGCTGTGGATGGAGCTGCAAGAGTACGCGCCCAACTACTGGCGGACCGAAGGCGTCGCCCCCGCCGGGACTTCGCAAGTCGCGCCGGACCTGGCGCCGATCCACCCGGCTTTGGCCGTGCTGGACCTACGCCCCGGCTGTGGCCAGGAAGCCTGAACACGGTAGGGGTCAGACCCTGTTTTCCGGATTTCACTCTTCAATCTCCCGGCGCCGGTGCTCGATCGAGCACAGCCAAAGATCCTCTTCCATCGCCCCGGCAGCACGACCCGCGCATTTCAACCAGGGTCAGGCTTGCACTTTACACTTTATGGAAGTGGCGAATGATGGTAGTCTGAAAGCATGGCACGGGCGCCGCGGTTGAAGTGTCCGGATTCGGTTTACCACGTCTCTTCCCAAGGAAACGGGCGGGCAAGCACCGTCTGCAAGGACCACGACCGCGAGCGGTTCCTGCGGAAGCTCGAGAACAACGTCGCAACCCACGCGGTGCGTCTGTACGCTTGACTGCTGATGGACGACCATTTTCACCTACTGGTGGGCATGCTTCGGGCGAACCTCTCGCAGTTCATGCGGCGGCTGGCCGGGTTACGAACGGGCAGGGTGCAGGATAAGAACCTGACGCTGCTGGCCGTCACGGTCGCCTTCGATACGGTCGATCGGTGCATGGCGGAGCGGTACGGAATTGATCCAAAGCAACTGAAGCAGCACCGCCGGCAGGCGGGCATAGCCAAGGCCGTGGCGGTCAAATTATCCTGCATGCTGACGGGCGAAAGTGCCCGGACCGTGAGCCGCCATTATGGCAGCATCAGTAGCTCGTCGCTTGGCAATCTCCGGCGGAAGGTGCGTGAAGGCCGGTCCGACCTCGACCATTTGCTGGCTCGCACCCGCACCGCCCGGGTCGAGAGAACTCCAAACCGACGTAAAGTGTAAAATGCAAGCCTGACCCCGATATAGGAACGTGCCAACCTTGTCGACGTAAACCTCAAGGGCGATGTCGAGATCGGTCAATGACTGTGTGTGGAAAACCGGGGACCGATGGCCCTGGAGGCCGTTTTGGAAAACATCCTAGAGGAAGCGATCATGCTGGAGTCGTATCAGAAGGTCCTGCTGCCCCTGGACACGACGCCGGAATCGGTCCGCATCAGGTGGAACAACCTGTGGATCCGGCCCACCGACAACTTGAAGACGGTGCACCCGCTGACACATGCCTGGATTTCCTCGCTGACGCTTCGGTTTACGAATCATCGGGGTTAGGCCAGCAACCCGTCGATGATCTCGCCGTGGACATCGGTCAATCGGTGTCGGCGGCCTTGATGCCGGTAGGTCAAGCGTTCGTGATCGATGCCCAACAGATGCAGGATCGTGGCGTGCAGATCGTGCACGTGGACCGGGTCGCTGGTGATGTTGTAGCTGAAATCATCCGTCTGGCCGTAGGTCGTGCCTGCTCGGACGCCGCCGCCTGCCAGCCACATGGTGAAGCAGCGCGGGTGATGATCGCGGCCGTAGTCGGTCGCGGTCAACTTACCCTGACTGTACGCGGTGCGTCCGAATTCGCCGCCCCAGACGACCAGCGTGTCGTCCAGCATGCCGCGCTGTTTCAGGTCCTGGATCAACGCGGCGCACGGCTGATCGGTTTGCTGGCACTCTCGGCGAATGCCGCCCGGCAATCCGCCGTGGTGGTCCCAGTCCTGATGGAACAACTGGATAAACCGCACATCGCGTTCGGCCAACCGTCGCGCCAGCAGGCAATTGGCGGCGAAGGTGCCCGGGTTACGGCTGTCCGGCCCGTACAATTCGAAGATGTGCTCGGGTTCGTCTGAAAGATCGGTCACCTCGGGTACGGACGTTTGCATGCGGTACGCCATCTCGTACTGGCCGATACGCTCTTCGATGGCCGGGTCCAAGGTGCGCTCGTACTGAAGCTGATGTAACTGCTGCAGATGGTCCAGCATCTGACGACGGCTGGCTTGGGAAATGCCCGGCGGATTGGTCAGGTACAGCACGGGGTCGCGGCCCGGGCGGAACTGGACGCCCTGATGGCCCGATGCCAAAAACCCACTGCCCCAAAGTCGGGCGTACAGGGGCTGGCCGCTCTTGTCCTTGGTGACCAGGACGCAAAACGCGGGCAGATTCTCGTTGGTCGTTCCCAAACCGTAACTCAGCCACGAACCGATCGACGGCCGACCGGCGATCTGCGACCCGGTTTGGAAAAAGGTGATGGCCGGATCGTGATTGATGGCTTCGGTATGCATGGTCTTGATGAAACAGAGGTCATCGGCGCAGCGAGCCGTATGGGGCAAGAGCTCGCTGAGCCACGCGCCCGACTGGCCGTGCTGCTGGAACTTGAAGATCGACCCGGCCATCGGCAATGTGGCCTGATTGCCGGACATCCCCGTCAAACGCTGGCCCTGCCGAACCGAATCGGGCAATTCCTGACCGTTCTGTTCGTTCAGCAGCGGCTTGTAATCGAACAGATCCATCTGGGATGGCCCGCCGCTCATAAACAGATAGATCACGCGTCTGGCTCGAGGCGGATGGTGGAAGCGTCGCATCACGCCGCCTTGACCGTCGACGTCGTCTAAGGTTGCTGCGGTCGAGTCGGTTGCCAGCAGATGAGCCAGCGCTGCGGTACCCAGTCCCAACTGGGTGCGTGCGAAAAAGTGCCGCCGAGTCATCCGGTCTTGCTGGTTCATGGCAGAGTCCTTCGTTTATCGTTTCATCACGGTTTCGTCGTAGTTCAACAGCAGTTTGGCGACGACGGTCAGCGCCGCCAATTCGGCGGGATCGCTGTTTTCGTCCGCGCGGTAGTCGCCGACTTGCAGGAACTCGCCTGCCGCGTCCGGATCGGCAGCAAATGCAGTTTGCTGCTGATCGTACAGCGACCGTAGCACCTGGCGTTGTGCATCGCTTGGCGAACGGCTAGTCAGCAGGCGGAACATCGTCAGCAGGCGCGCGTCGGGATCCTCAGCCGCTCGCATCACCTGGCCCGCCAACGCTCGTGCGGCTTCGACATACTGCGGATCATTCAACAGCACCAGGGCCTGCAGCGGTGTCGAAGTGGCTTCGCGAGCGACCGTGCAGACTTCGCGCTCGGCCGCATCCAACGTCACCATGGCGGGCGGCGGAGAGGTGCGTTTCCAGTAGGTATACAGGCTGCGGCGCCAACTGCCTTCGCGCTCATCTCGCGTGTACCGGGCGCCGGATTTCTCTTCCCACAGTCCCTCGGGCTGGTACGGCTTGACCGGTGGACCTCCGATCCGATCGACCAACAGACCGCTGGCGGCCAGCGCCTGGTCGCGGAGGATCTCCGCGGGCCAGCGGTAACTGCGGCCTCGCGCCAACAGCTCGTTTTCCGGATCGCGAACACGCAGATCGGGTTCGCACTCGGACGATTGCCGGTACGTGGCCGACAGGACCATCCGTTTGATCAACGCCTTGACATCCCAACCGGATTCGACAAAGGAAACCGCCAGCCAGTCCAGCAGTTCGGGGTGCGAGGGCAATCGGCCCTGATTGCCGAAATCCTCGGGGGTCGCCACCAGCCCACGGCCGAACAGGATCTGCCAGAATCGGTTGACCGCGACGCGAGCCGTCAACGGATGCCGTGGGTCGGTCAACCACTGCGCCAGCCCCAGACGGTTGGGCGGCAGGTGGTCGTCGAACGCCAGGATGGCAGCGGGCGTTCCCGGTTGGACCAATTCGCCCGGCGAGTCATAGTCGCCTCGTTCCAAAAGATATGTCGGTCGCGGCTCAGCCATCTCTTCCATGACCATCAGTTCTTGTACCGGTTCGACCAGCGAACTGCGATGCCGTCGCAACCGCCGCAGTTCGGCCAACGTCTGGCGATACGGTTCGTCGAAACTGCTCAGGTAGTACTCGAACAGCCGTTGTTTTTCGTCTTCGGTCAGCTCCTGTTCCGTGGCCTGCAGCAACCGGTCTAGCGTTTGGCCGTCGGCCAACTGAGCCGCCTCGATGGGAGTCAGGCAACGATGGAATACCTGCAAATGGTCCACCTTCCCATCGCGAAAGCCTCGATCACGAAAACGTTGGCCGATCGTCAATTCGTTGGAGCCTCCGCCGGTGATGTCCTTGAACAGCCGGTCGCGGATGACCTGGACCTCGGCCGTCTGACCGTCGACGTACAGCGTCAATCCGTCCGCTTGACCGGATCCATCATAAGCCATCACGACATGGGTCCAGCGGCCGATTGGGGCCGGTTCCAAAGCCTGGATGCCGATCGCATTTCCGGGCCAGAAGTGGACCAGCGAGGCGCTCCATCGTCCGTCCTCGATCAGCAACTGGTACCCACGGCTGCCCGCGTCCGTCCAGGCTCGCGAACGATGGAAGATCACCGCGCGATCCTTTTCATCGGGGACCTTGATCCAAAGCGCGACGCTGAAGGCATCGTCGCGAGTGAAGCCGCCGCCGACCGAGGTGGTGATGTTGTTCTCGCCACTCAATAACAGGCCGTTGCCGATCCGCCCCGGGACCACTTGCGGATCGTCCGACGCTTTGGCGGGTTGGGATTCGTCCGCCCGATTCACCAACTGGCCATCCTCGATCGAATCCAGAGGAAAGTCTCCGATCAAGTCGGCCATCACCGATTCTGTGGGCCGTTGTCTGAGCCAATCGACGAATGCGTCGCGTCGCTGATCGATCAGCTCGGCCAGTCCCTGTTCGGCTTGTTGGATTTCCGTCTCAGCCGCCGCGATTTGTTGCTCCTGCTCGTCCGTCGTCAACAGCAGCGTGGGGTTCGGCATGGCGTTGGTAAAATGGGAATACAGGCCGCTTTCATCGATATTGTCGAAGAACGCGAACAACTGGAAGTATTCTCGTTGGCTGACCGGATCGTACTTGTGATCGTGGCAGCGGGCACAGCCCAGCGTCAGGCCCAAGAAGGCGGCGCCCAACGTATCGGTCCGATCCGCCACGTAATCCACGCGAAACTCTTCCTCGACGCTCCCTCCTTCGTTCGTCTGCCGGTGCAGGCGGTTGAAAGCCGTCGCGATCCGCTGGTCGCGAGTCGCATCGGGCAACAGGTCACCTGCCAACTGCCACGTGATGAACTGATCGTACGGCAGATTGTCGTTCAAGACGCGGATCACCCAGTCGCGATAGGGCCAGACATCCCGGTGCACGTCGGCCTGGTAGCCGAAGGTGTCGGCGTATCGAGCTGCATCCAGCCAGTCGACCGCCATCCGCTCGCCAAATCGCTCGGACGCCAGCAATCGATCCACGAGACGTTCGTACGCGTCCGGCGAATCATCGGACAGGAATCGATCGATTTCGTCCAAGGTCGGCGGCACTCCCGTCAGGTCGAGTGTTACACGACGAATCAAGCGTTCGCGATCGACTTCGGCAGCGGGCAGCAAGTCTTCACGCTGCAGCCGATCCAAAACGAAATGGTCGATCTCGTTTCGCACCCAGCCATCATCCTGGACCTCGGGCAACGGACCTTTCTCCGGCGGCAGCAGCGACCAATGCTCCTTCCAATCTGCTCCCTGCTCGATCCACCGGCGAAGCAGCTCGATCTCGTCAGCCGTCAGGCTCAATTTCGATTCCGATGGCGGCATCCGATGCCCGTCCGATTGGGAAGCGACTCGCAAAAACAATTCGCTCTCTTCCGGCTTGCCCGGAACGACCACGTGCGACGCTTCGGAATACTCCAGAGCCGCGAACAGACCCTCGCGCGTGTCGAAACGCAAATCAGCATGTCGCGTCTGGTCGTCCGGTCCGTGGCAAAAGAAACATCGGTCGGAAAGAATCGGCTTGATGTGCCAATTGTAATCGATTCGCTCCGGCAATTCGGCGGCCTTGGACGGCAAACCCAAGATGGCGAACAGGCCGGAGAACAGAAAGGCGATCACAACGATCGGTAACCGTTTTTTCATCATTTCCAGAGAATCCCACCTACAGACCGACAGGCCCAGTGATCCTGGTCGACGCACTTCGCGACGGGTTCGACCAAGCCGATCCATCTATTTCTATGGATTGGTGGCAGAATGTCAAACGATCTTGGAAGAATTCGGCGGAAAAACAGGCTCTGTCAGAAAAGGGGGCTGACCCTCTCCGGGCACACCTTATTCTCCGAGTTTTCAGCGTGCCCTCCAAAGG